>JBBJNV010000045.1 GCA_037721215.1 Gemmatimonadaceae bacterium | reverse complement strand
CACTTGAATAGTCGTAAGGCTGGAGGATGGAACAGGCATGATCAAACATCTCGCTATGGCCATTGCGGTAACTTTCGCGCCCGCGGCAGCTTTCGGGCAGACGTACATTGTTTGGGAAGCCGCCGATTGCGGTGCAATCACGCTCCACGCGACGCGCGGCAGTGATTTCCCGAAGCTTGGCAACACGATCGCCGCGGATCAGCTCAGGGAGGCCTACATTCATTTTCCCAGACAGAAGCTGGCGTTGAACCCGACCGTCGCGCCGCGATCACTCGAGTTCAACGCGAACATCGCTCCCGACCAGGTCGTCATGGCATCCGTCGCGCTGGCTCCGGTGGTCGTCGGAAACGAAACGCGGACTGAGCGTGCGAAAGCGCTCATCTTTTGTGGCCCGAGTACTCCGCCTGCCAGCTGGCAACGTTCGAACGGCTTTGGGCTGGAGATCATCCCGCAGGGGTGGAATGGCCCGCGGCCGAAGATGAAGCGGGGCGACCCGATGCGGTTCCTTGCCCTCGACAGTAATGCGACGAAGAAAATTCTCGATGTTCCGATGGAACTCTACCGCGCTGACTCTGGCCGAGTCGCACAGGGCGCACCGGACAAGAATGGAATGACCACCTTTTTGTATCCGGAGCCGGGCCGCTACATGGTGAGCACGACGTATCGCCGGCCCGATCCACAGAGGCCAGAGCGTTGGCTCGTCGATACCAGCACGCTTACGTTCGAGATTAAGTGAGCCTGCGTCGATTCACCCACAAGTTCACGGCCGCAGGGTCGCTCGCTGGACAGACATCGTCGCGCCACGATTGTTCTTAACGTCCTTACCCCAGCACCGTGTTAGGCAGACCGCTGGCTTTGAACGGTCTTTCGTTACCTTGCTGAAGCTCCGTCCCCAGGCTCTCCGAACGCCGCACATACCTGGCGTAGAGGCGTTCTTCGTCCGCGAAGAACCGGGCGGACTCGCGCGCCGGAGGCGGCGTTGCCCTACCGGGTCCATCTCCTTGTGCGACTGAAACAGGCACACACCTTTCGATGAACTTTACGTGCGTGATCGCTCTAGCGCCCCTGCCGGGGCGCAGGCTGGTATCTGCTGCGGGTCCGGTCCCGGTGGCTGCGCACTGCGCGCTTACCACCGGCTGATATGGAGTGACTTGTCAACCTGCGCTGATCGTGATGTTTTTGTCTTTGTTTTTTCCTTCGATGAGCTTTTGCCTTTCGTTCTCTCCTGGTGCAGCCGTGGCGTCGACCGAGGGCAAAGCAGCGACGATAGATCACACTGATATTCGCGGGTTGGTTACCGCATGAGCGGGATCCGTCGGGAGCTGCCTCGATCTACGTTGCGTGAATCACGGGTGATCTCGTGTCAGAAATAGCCGGTGTCGAGGATTCTCCTTACCATTGCCGGAGCCCTCGGCCGACGGCACGACTGCACCGTTGCCCTAACATCTGCCTAACTCGGATGAATCAGTTGCCCTATGGCCCAGACGAAGCCCACAAGCTCGCGTGCCACGGCCACCGCCGTGACCGTCGATTTCTTCCGTCGGCTCGTCATTCGGTAGAACTTCGTGTTCAATCGCTTGTCGCATTTCTCGGCAATCGCCACGACCTCCGGCGGCTGCCCCTTTCGGCGCGCGAGCACCGTCTTTCCCACCCGGGAGCCGCGTTGGTACTGCCACGCTGCTTCAACCGCGATATGCCGGACGTGCGCGTTCCCGGTCTTGGTGATCGCGTAGCGGCCCACCTTGTCGCCCGTGCTGTACTCGGAGGGCACCAAGCCGACCGCGGCCATCAGCTGAGGGGCTGTCGGGAAGCGGCGCAGATCGCCGAGCTCCGAGAGCAGCGTCATGGCCGAGACCGTGTTGATTCCTTTGAGCGTCCGGAGGGCATCCACATAGGGCTGGTACTCGGCAAGCCGCGAGGTGCGCTCCACCTCGTCATCGAAGCGCTTGAGTACCTCGATCCGATGTTCGAGTTCCGTGATCATCGTGTCGAGTACGAATTGGCTGTGCGGAGCCGTCAGCTTGATCGCTCGCAGCCAAGCCCAGAAGCGGAGGGTCCAGGACGACTGCCCTTTCGGGTATCGATGTCCATACCGCAGCAGCAGGTGAATGATTTGCCGCCGCACGCGTCCGACATCGCCTTGCGCTGAGGATCGCTGGCGCACCAGGTCCCGTACCGCTTCCTGCTTCGCGTCGGGAACCGTCACGAACGTCAGATCACCCCCGCGAAGATACTTGGCCAGCTTGGCCGCATCGCGCCGATTGGTCTTGACCTTGTCGCCCGGCTTGGTCGGCGTGAGCGCCGGCGCCGCGACGTTGCAGTTAAGCCCCGACTTGGTCAGCCGTCGAAATAGTTCGAACCCGCACGGGCCCGCCTCGTACACGATCCGAACCTCGCTGCCGAGGGCCTTCAGAAAGGCGATCAGACGTCGATACCCGCCCGCGTCCGGAATCAACTCGAACTCTTTCGCCGGCCGCTCGGCGTCGCTCACGAAGTGCGCGATTGTCCATTTATCTGCGTGATCGTCGATACCTATCCAGTGGATAATCTTCATGACCCGTTCCTCCTTGTATGTGGCTCTGTCCTGTTTTCGCGTTGACAACCCACGAAAATGTACATTGAGCGGGCGGGTCACTCCATCCTCTCTACCC
>JBBJNV010000044.1 GCA_037721215.1 Gemmatimonadaceae bacterium | reverse complement strand
CGCTGGGCGTTGGCGACACTGCCACAACTGGCTGGTCGAAACGCACATCCGTCAATCGCGAAAGGTCTCGCGTTGCAACGCTCGCCAATCCGCCATCGACAGCGAAATAGATACGATCGCCCGCCTGCGTACGGATCCCCCGGTTGAGGGCAGGCAGTGAGGAACTATCGAGTATCGCCTCGTCCGGGGCGCGAATGGACCACAGCTTCGTCGACGCACGATCGGCAGCCGCGATTACGAGCAACCCGCCCGCTTGCGGGAAGACCCACTTTGCCGGTGCTGGCGGGTCGAATTTCCAGTCGCCGGTCGGAGTCATGCGAATGACGGAACCGCCGGCGGAAACGCCGTAGATATCGGATCCGTTGGACGAAACAATCGATGTCAGTGGCGCCCGCGAGGCGAACCGGATCTCGCCCAGCCTCAGGTCGACGCGGCGCGGCTGTCCCTTGGCGTCAACCAGCGCGATAAGCCCGGCGTCGGGGTCGAATGCAAGCACTCGCGCAATTGCCGGCGCACCTGCCGTAGCCCATACAACTGAGTCCAGGCGTGGATACAGGTATGCACGCGCGGTGCCGCCGGAGCGGGGAATTCGAAGGACCACATGATCCGGACCGCGGCCCGGCGCCGATGACGCAGCGCCCGGCGCCGCCTGTCGGTCGCCGCTGCATGCGACGACGACAAGCGTCAGTATCAGACGACGCAAGTTTCTAGAAACTCGGTCCCAGTGAGAACGTCCAGTTCGCCTTGCGTCCGGGTTGATCCAGCGGCTTCGCATAGTCCCACTTGAGGATCGCGAAGTTGAACAGATTCACGCGCAAACCCAACCCGTAGCTCCGAAGGGGATACCGTTGCATCGTGAAATCATAATTGTCCGGCTCGGTCAGCGAAACCGTCTGGCCCGCGCTCCATGCCACCCCTGCGTCAAAGAACAACAATCCCTCTACGGGAGGAAGGCCAATCGGGAGCGACCCGAGATCGAAGCGTCGAATCAATGGAAAGCGAATCTCGGCGTTCGCAACCACTACGCGGGTGCCGACCAGCTGTGCGGTACTGCAGCTGGTGCCCCCGCCCCCGCCCCCGCCAATGAACCCAGTGCATTCGTTGCCGCTGAAGTTCGCGCGATCGTAACCCCGCACGTATTCTGGCCGGCCGATATACTTGGGAAAAGCCGCCTCGTCACGCCCCGCCGAAGCACTTCCCAACAGCCTGGTAGCGATGGTCAGCGTATTGAAAATGATCGGGTCGTAACGGCGGTAATCGGCGAGATACTCTACCCACCGCAAAGTGCCGACCGACGGTGAAATCTGAAACCGATATCGCCGCCCCATTACCGGACCTGTGATTCCAAACAGTGTGTTGTCGGAGACAAAAGCCGCCGATGGCGACGCAAAATTGAACGCAGCCGCGGACTCGATGTCATTCACCTCAGGTGACGTGCACCCGTTGAAAAAGCAATCCTGCGTCAGCGAGATGACCGAGCGGCCGATGTTGTTGAATTGCACGCCGGCCTCGAATCTCGTGAACCGATTCAGCGGGTATTGCCCGGTAAGGAAAATGTTCCTGAGCACGTATCGGGTGTAGAACGATTCGTACCGAATGCGGTCTGCGAGGCGCGTGGCGGTTCCGTTCGTCTGCGGCAGGAATACAGGCTGCTGGTAGGCGCCAAGGGTGTACTGCCAGCGGCTGCTGAGATTCGAATACGCGGCAAACAGGCTGGCATCCCTGATCTGTCCGTAAACCGAAGCCGACAGGGCAATCTGGTGGTTGCCGATAAGATCGCTGAGAACAATCGTCGTGCCGCCGTTGAATCCGCTCAGGCCGTATTGGTTCCCTGTACCGTATCCGACTTCCGGCTGAGCGATGTAGTCTGGCCTGAACCCGACCTTGTACTCGTAATCCCTGAAACGCGTGGTGTCGGGCAGTGCAAAATCCGGGTTCGAGTTCAGAACCGCCACTGTCGTGACGGTCTCATCGCTCGATTTCGCTTCGCCCATCGAGAGCTCCCCGGACGGCCTCGCACCGGCAGGTGCACGATAGATTGACCGCGTGTTGGCGGCTTCGGCCCGCAACCTCAATGAGTCAGAACCAGAGAGACGAGACGCGAGCGTGTCGCGAAATACCGGCACGTTGATCACAAGGCCGGTAGCTGTCGCGGGCCCGGGCCGAAACGCAACCGTCTTCAGTTTGCGTGGGTTGTCCACCGCCCATACGGTGTAATCGCCGTTTTCATAGTACGTGAACGCCATGCGGTCGGCGCCACGTGCCCAGGTAAGCGCAGGGCTGTATTCTGTTATCGCGGTAATACCGCCGAGTACGTTCGTGAGCTGGTATTGCTGCCGGTCACGAAGGTCGTACAGGAAAACGTTCGCTACGCCCGTTCGGTCAGAGATGTAGGCGATCGAACTCCCGTCGGGTGCCCAGGAAGGGTTCAGATTGTGTCCCGCCTGATTCGGTATCAGCTCGATCGCGCTCGATTCGGGATTGATCAACGCGACCTGCCATTTTCCGATCATCAACCGCGCAAGATCGGTTTGCGGACCGCGGTCACTGGCAAACGCAATGCGGCTCCCATCGGGCGACCAACTCGGCTGCAGATCGCCATAGAGGTCGTTGGTGAGCTGCCTCAGATTGGAGCCATCTGCACCGACAACAAAAATATCGGTGACGCCTCCTCTTGTCCCGCTGAACACAATCCGGCGGTCGTCAGGAGAGAACGATGGGGCAGTGACGGCGTCCACCGGCAAGTCGATCCGCTTCCGAACATCGCGGGTGGCGAGGTCGAGAAGATAAAGAACGTCCTTGCCTTCGCGCTGCGCAGTGAACGCGAGCGTCTTTCCATCGTTCGAGAAGGCGCTCTGCGAATACAACAGGCGCAATTCCTCGAAATCCGGATCGAGCGTGCTTTTGACGAGTCGCTTGAGCCGCTCGCCAGTACGGGCGTCGCCCAGCCAGAGATCAATGAACAGCTCGCCTCGCTTTTCGTTGCCGTTCGACAGGAAAGCGATGTACTTGCCGTCGTTTGAAAGCACCGGCGCGAGGAAAATCTCGCCTCCCGAGCGCTTGCGCGTCAGCAGTGGCTGGGCAAAAGTGCGGGGCCGCTGATGATTGGCTGCGGCAGGGAGGTACTGCGACTGAACCGCTTCACGCCACGCACTGCTCAGATCCACGAGCGACATGCCGAGCTCACGCTGGAAGGCGCGCTCGATTCCCACGCTCGGAATCATGCGGAGAATCTCGCCGATTGCAGCGTCGCCCCAGCGCTCTCCGATGTACTGCATCAACGACTCACCGAACCGATAAGGGAAGTACTTGTCGGGGCGTTCCGTCATCTGCTGAATCGTCGGTATGTTCCCGCTCACGGCCGCATCCCTGAGCCAGCCGGTGGTGAGGGGATGGTGCGGCCCTGTCGACAGGTATTCCGCCATTCCCTCGAACAGCCAGAGGGGCGGGTTTATACGCTCCAGCGCCTGCTGATTCGCGCCGGCCCGACCGCGTCCGAAGATGTCGTACTGAAATACGTGCACCAGCTCGTGAGCGAGAACCTGCTCGAAGCTCCCCAGGTCGCCGGTAAACGGCATGATGAGCCGCTGGCGCCCGGACTCGGTGACGCCGCCGACGCCCTCGCCCAGGTCACCGGTCACATTGTTCTGGCCGAAATCAGCCCGCGACGAAAACAGAATTACAGGCTTCTTCTCACGGAACTGGTGTCCCAGCACGCGCGACAGCCGGGCGTACGAGCGTTCGGCCATGCGGGCAGCCTGAAATACTGCTTCTCGTTCTTCCGGGTAGTAGTGGACGAGGAAATGCTCCGTCTCGAGTACGCGCCATTTGAAATGCTTGTACTGCACCTGATTCTGGCCGAAGTACTGCTGTCCCTCGAGACGCGACGCGCACACCAGCGCCATCACGACAGCCAACGCACGTACCGCTCTCATGTCACTGCTCCCCTTATACGGTGGGCACTACTTCGGCATCGCTCCAGAGCCGTTCGATCTGATAGAACGACCGCAGCGTCGGGTGGAAGATGTGGACGACAAAATCCACAAAATCCAGCAAAACCCATCTGCCTTGCTGAACACCTTCGACGTGATGAACCTTCACGCCCTCTTTTCGCAACTGGGCGATGATGTGCTCGCCGATTGACCTTACGTGAGTATCCGATGTTCCGCTGGCGATGACGAAGAAGTCGGTCATATCGGTGACGCCCTGCAGATTCAGCAGAATTACGTCACTGGCCTTCATGTCATGACAGAGAGTTGCCGCGCGCATCGCGGCTGTAACGGGCTCGCGCGCCGGTGTCGCTGGAGAGAGGGAGGTAGCCATTCAGCTCGTCGAAGTATGATTAAAACCAGCCCAGGCGGGCATTTCGTACAGTATCATATGAAAGCGCGAAATGTTCCGTTAGACGGATGTTCCGCATTTCATACGCCAGTCGACTGCGCCCGCGCTGGATACGACCGTACCTGCCACAGAAAATCTGCTGCCCGGGCTGCATCGATGAACTGCAGGCACTACTGCTTGATCACCCAGACCTTGATTTCCGGATGGACATCCGCATGCAGGCGGATCGGAACGCGGTAAACGCCGAGCGCCTTGATTGGCTCCTTCAGATCGATTTGCCGCTTCTCCACTTCGAACCCCTGATCCGCAAGCTGCTGCGCGATATCAGCGGATGTAACCGAGCCGAAGAGCTTGCCTTCGTCGCCGACCCGTGCAGAAAACGTCAGGGATACCTGCTCGAGCTTGTTGGCGTACTCCTGCGCAGATCCGCGGCGTGCGTCTTCGGCGGCTTCGAGACGCTGGCGCTCCTGGCTGATCCGCTTCCTGTTTCCTTCGGTAGCCTCGTACGCAAAGCCGCGCGGCAGGAGATAATTCCTGGCGTAGCCGGGGGAAACCTTCACGATGTCGCCGGGATGCCCGAGTTTTTCCACTGCCTGTCGTAGTATGACTTCCATGTCATTGAATCCTGTAAGATGTGATTTGTGACCGCCTGTTTTTGACAGGGTCTGGAATGATGCCAGACCCCAGGACAGTCACGACGCTCTTGGCTGAAGCCGTGTGCGCCAATCGAGCCACGTGTCGCCGAGTCCGAGTCCGAATGCAATTGCAGGGATTACGGGCGGAGCGACGATTGCAATGCCAATCAGAATCCACGTCTGGGCCCGCCCCCGCCGCATCCATGCGAGTACCCCGAGGCCCCGGACCACGTAGAGCGCGCCGAAGAACACGAGAAGATTCAGTCCTGCGGATTTCCCGTCGGTGAACGAAGGCAGCAGGTAGATCGATGCACCGACCGCCACTCCCCATATCAGCTGATCGTTAAAAGTGAAATTACGCAACTTGCTGAGCAGAGGCCCGACTGCGCGCCCACCAGCTCGATGATACAGCGCCCACCCAAGGGCCATAGCGATGAGCGACTCGAGCGCCAGCATTGCGGGAAGGAGTGGAGCCGACCAGGCTGGAATGGCTTCGATCTGTGCCTCGTTAGAATCGTAAACCGAGCCAAGCGCGGGATACTTCTCCACCGCTTGTTTTACGCCGGGTTGTTCCTGGGCTTCACGGAGAGCGGTGATACCTTCGTCGCGCCTTCGATTCAATTCTGCGGACATGACGCTCCCGACCTTGGCGGGCCCGCCTGACGAAAGCAGAACGAGAGAGAATGCAATCGCAGTAGCGATGCCAAGCGCCCCCAACGCCCTGGGAAAGAACGGCTCGGCGGGAGCAAATATGCTGACGAGACCGAAACTCGCCGAGAGCAACAACACCCACCCCTGAACCATCCAGTGATAGGAGCTGGCCGGGGTCGCACCGCCCAGAAAGAGAAGCGCCAGCGAAAGCACGATCGCCCCGAGCGCCAGCCATACGTTGCCCCCGTGCCGCCAGCCGACAATCGCACAAACGGCGATCATCGGTACGAGCAGCAATGTTGTCTGTTCGATAGGCAACATCAGGCGCAATTGGGGCACCCGCCACGCGAACACGAACACGAACAGTCCGAGTGCGAGCAACCGCCACGATCCCCGGTTCTCGACCGGCGCGGCACTCGCTGTCATCTTATGCTGTGTGTCCCTTGAGGTAAGGGATGATCGCCAGGTAACGGGCCCGCTTGATGGCGGTCGAAAGCTGGCGCTGATGCCTTGCACATGTTCCGCTCAACCGGCTTGGCAATATTTTGCCCTGATCGGTGATGAATCGCCCAAGGGTCCGGTCGTCCTTGTAGTCAACCCAACGCACGCGACCCTCGCAAAAGGGGCAGCTTTTCTGTGGTCTTCTCATCTGATGCTAATCCTCGTCGTCGTCGTCGTCGTCGCGGCGGGCAGCCTGTGCCGCGAGCTCTTCGTCGCTCATTGCCGGAGCGCCGACTTCGTGCTCGTGAAGCGTGATGAGGTAGCGCATCACCGAATCATCGAGCCTCAACGCGCGTTCGTATTCGGGCAGGACCGCGGGATCGGCGGCAAAGCGGGAGACGACGTAGTACCCGTTCTCGCGCGGACCGATCTGGTAGGCCAGCTGTCGGCGTCCCCAGTGATCGGACGCTGGCGTTTCCGGCGAGCCGAGCAGATCATGGAAGCGAGTGAGCTTATCATTGATGGCGGAGTCTTCGAGAGTAGAGTCGAAGATGTACACCGCCTCGTAATTCCGAGATATCGGCAGGCAATCCTCCTTGTGGACTTATTCCGCCCCCCGCTGGTTGCCGTGTCGGGGGGAAGGTGTGAAGGCCGCGGCGCGGCCGTTTTCTACGACATTGAAAGATAACCCGGAATCTTCGATGTGGGCAACCAGATGAAATCGGGGTAGTGGGTCATTTTGACCTCTTAGCGGTAAGGACGCTCGCGCCCGAATGGGAAAGGCGAGGCAACTCCCGCGGTGCGCTGACGGCGA
>JBBJNV010000043.1 GCA_037721215.1 Gemmatimonadaceae bacterium | reverse complement strand
CATTCGGGTGGGTGCAACGCAGTCGAAGAGGTCGACCCCGCGCCGTATCCCCTCGATCAGATCCTCAGGGAAGCCAACGCCCATGAGGTAGCGCGGGCGATCGCGGGCGAGCTCTGCGTCCGTGATATCGAGCATCTCGTACATGGCCGGCTTTTCTTCCCCGACCGAGAGTCCGCCGATCCCGAAGCCCGTCCAGTCGCCGGCCGACTGGATACTTACCGCGGCCTCGCGCCGCAACTCCGCGTGGATTCCTCCCTGCACGATCGGGAACAGGGCCTGGACGTGCGCGCCCGAATTCTCATCTCGCGACAGCTTCTCGAATTCATCGCGGCAGCGAACGAGCCACCGAATGCTCCGTTCGCTCGCGTCGCGCGCGGATGTGGCGTCGGACTGACCGGGGATTACGTGATCGAACTGCATGATCACATCGGCGCCCAGGTTTCGCTCGATCTTCATAACGGTTTCTGGTGTAAAGAACCGCCGCGATCCGTCCAGGTGACTCTGAAACTCGACACCATCCTCGGAAACGGTGCGCAGATTGGCGAGCGAAAAAACCTGGAAGCCACCAGAATCGGTGAGAACGGGCCGGTCCCACGCCATGAAGCGATGGAGGCCGCCCATCTCGCGCACGAGGTCGTCTCCCGGGCGGAGGTGGAGGTGGTAGGCGTTGGCGAGGATCATCGTCGCGCCCATCTCGATCAAGTCTTCCGGATCGAGCGACTTCACGCTGGCCAGCGTTCCGACCGGCATGAACGCGGGCGTTTCGACGGCTCCGTGCGGAGTCACGAAAACGCCGGCGCGCGCGGGGCCGGCGGTGGCAAGGATGGCGAAGGAGAAGCTCACGGAGGTGGGAATCGAGAGATGAAGCCCGCGCCTTCAGGTGCCGTTGACGAGCCGCTGGAAGCGCGGATTGGTGCGCAGCGAGTTCCACATCGGCTCGACTCTCAGCTGGGCGCGGGTGATCGGGATTCGGAGGTTGACGGCCTTCTCCAGTAGCGCGATGGCATCGTCGTGTTCACCCACAAGCATTAGGATGAAAGCGGCATACGCCTGCACAAAGCCTGCGTCCACCGCGTCGCGCTCGATTGGAGACTGCGCCATCCATTCGTTCGCAAGTGCGACAGCGGGCGCCTTCTGTCCAAGAAAAGCGAATGCCATTGCCGCCCAGCCGCGTAAATAGGAATTAGGTGGAAGCTGGCGGCCCCCTGTTTTGCCCCATTCGGCCAGAAATTGTCTGCTGGCTGAACGCACCTCATCAGGCTTGTCCAACACCCATCCGGCCATTGCCCGAGTTGCGTAATAATCCATTCGCGGAGAAATATCTGTCGGAACTGGTGCCGCCTGCGCGATCGCGAGGATGCCCGAATCAAGCACTGCCGGCCAGACCCCCGAATTCATTGAAGCGAGATTGCCGGCAATTTGCTCGGCCGGCACCCGGGCACGTGCCGCGGCAAGATACTTCATTGCCAGTTTTAGATCACCAAATCCAATAATTGCGGTACTGACACCATTCTGATACCCCAGCCAATTGGCGGGTTCGCGTTCGATGACGGCGTCAATGCAGGAAAGAGACTCCTTTGGCTGGCCGGCCATGCGAAGTGTTTCGCAGAGTTCTACCCGACCTGAGGAGTGCGGGTCGAACTCCAGCTGCCGACGATAGGTCGCCAGCGCGTCGTCGACTTTGCCTAGCCTTCGCTCGATCCGCGCCTTGACCAGGTGCGCCCCCGCGTTGGACGGCTGCAGCCGGAGTGCAATCCCGACTTCTTCGAGTGCCGTGGCGAAGTCCAACTTCCCGTGGTAGTGATAGTTCGCAAGAGCAGTATGCACCCGCGGATTGTTCGGACTGAGCGCGTTGGCCCGATCGACCGCTGCCTTAGCCTTTGCCAGGCGCTTGCCATCTATATCAATATCACCCGTGAACCAGATTGACTCGACATGCGCAATCGACAACGCGGCAAAAGCCAGCGCGAACCTTGGATCGAGTTCAGTTGCCTTTTCGAAAAATTGCGCAGCCTTTATGTAATCTTTTCCGACCCATCCGTTGGCCAGCGCCTGGCCACGCAGATATAGATCGTAGGCCTCGACGTTTTCCGTTGGTTTCGCGGCGAGGTTCTGCGATTCGCGCGACGAGAGCTTGAGCTGAAGGGCGTTCGCCACCCGCTCGGCGACAGTGGACTGGATATCAAAGACACCCTTCACGACGTCCTCATAAGGCTCCGACCAGATCTGCGACCCATCGGCAACCTTTAGAAGCGCCGGGCTGACTCGTACACGGCTCGTCCCAGTGGATCGATCCCATCTGACACTGCCAGTAAGGATGTACGCGACGCCCAGCTCCTTGCCGATCTGTTGAGCGGATTTGGTGCTGTTAGCGTAGCCGCGAACGCTCTGGCGCCCGATCACTCGGAGCCCGGCCAGCGTTCCCAGCCGGCTCGAAATCTCCTCCGTCATCCCATCCGCGAAGTACCCGTCTTCGTCGCGGCCCAGATTCTCGAATGGGAGAACTGCAAGTGACGCAACTTCGTCCATGCTCGCTTCTGCCGGCTCGGAACGGACATCCCTTCGCTGCGACAGCCCATAGGCTCCAGCAAGCAATACCGCCGACACGAACGCACCCGCGATCAACCACCGACGCGCGCCCGCAGCCGTTCGAGGTGTGGCAGGCAGTGCAGTCGTTGGAGCAGTGGCACCACTTGGTGTAACAGCGGCATCGAGGAGCGCCAGCATCTCGCCCGCCGATTGAGGGCGATCTGCGGCATGCTTCTCCAGCGATCGCATGATCAGCGCGGCCAGCATTGGTGGCACCGACGCACGCCTCCGGTCGATTGGCTCCGGCTTCTCGGTCACGTGGGCAGCCAGCATCGCCTGCGGCGAACGCGCGCTGAACATCGGCTGGCCAGTCAGCATTTCGTAGGCGACTGCACCGACAGCGTAAAGATCCGCCCGGTGATCGGCGTTCGGGTCAGCCGCCGCCTGTTCCGGCGCCATGTATGCGGGCGTTCCCAGCGCGACGCCAAGCGAGGTCAGCGACGACCCCGGGTTCGTAGACGCGCTTATGGCCTTGGCAACGCCGAAGTCGGCAACTACGGCGTGCTGCCCGGTAAAGAGGATATTGTCGGGCTTGATATCGCGATGAACCACACCCTGAGCGTGTGCGTAGGACAGCGCGCTGAGGATGTCGCGCAGAACGCGCACTGCGTCATGCACCGGCAGTTCACCGGAACGCGAAAGGCGGGCTCGCAGCGACTCGCCCTCGATGAAGGGCATTGTGTAGTACGGGAGTCCATCGCTGACTCCGGCCGCCAGGACGGGAATGATGTGTGGATGCTGGAGCCGCGCCGAGAGCTGTATTTCGCGCCTGAAGCGCTCGAGGTTCACCGCCGCCGCGAGATCAGGTGGGAGAACCTTGACGACGACTTTTCGACCGAGTGAAGTCTCTTCAGCCAGAAACACGCGGGACATTCCGCCGCCGCCCAACTCCCGTTCCAACGTGTAGCTATCGCCGAGCGTGCTTTGCAGCTGCGCTTTTAGTTTCTGCATCAATTGACCGTCCGCGGATACACGACCGCTAATGTAGAAGTGGGCCTATACAATCGCCATTGCGTCGCCGTAGGAATAGAAGCGGTATCCCTCCCGAATGACCTCTGAATAGCCGTGCATTGTCAGATCGTAACCGGCAAACGCCGCCACCAGCATGATCAGCGTGGACCGCGGAAGGTGGAAGTTGGTGAAGACGTTGCCCACTGTTCGGAAGTCGTATGGCGGCCTGATGAAAATCCGCATCTCGCCGCGTTCAGTTGCCGTTTTCTAGACCTGTATGCGCACGGTCTGAACGCTGGCAGATAGCCGCGGTAAGCTTAGCTGGCACACTTTTGGCACAACTTTTTTTGCCAACCCATCCGAAGGTGTCTAAATGAACGTTTTCAATAAGAGATCACCGCGGGTGTTCGCAGCAGGCATCGCGGTGCTTATCTCAGCGAATGGTTGCCGCGACACGGCCTCCCCGTCGGAAATTAGCAACCCTCGCCTTAGTTCAAGCAGTGCATCCCAGTTCAAAACGATCGACGAAGAGTTCGCGAGCCTGGGGTCTCTGATACCAGGATTCGCCGGCTACTACCTGGAGAGCGGTCGCCTCGTTGTTGCGCTGGCTGACCCTGCTCAACGGGAGCGTGCTCGGGCGGTCTTGCGCGAAACACTGGCGGGCCGGGATTTGGCCCATCTAGGTGCGCCGATCGATGTAGACCGAGCCATTTTTCGCAGTGCTGGCTACTCCTTCGTTGAGTTGCAGGCGTGGAGAAGATCGGTCAACAATTTATTTTCGACTATCCCAGGCATCACGCTTACGGATGTTGACGAGATCCGGAATCGCGTGCGAGTTGGAGTGGCAGACGTAGCGACAAAGGCTCGACTTCTAAATACCTTGAGTCCTGCGGTTCCAGCAGCCGCAATTGAGTTCGTTGTTGTGAGCAGGCCCAGTCCACTGCTTACGCTAAACGATCGCGCACCGGTGAAACAAGGCGGATTCGAGGTTCAATTTGCGAAGGATGGTGCCGTAAAGAATTGCACGCTCGGTTTCAACGCTCGGCGACTGGGCTCGACGCTAACATACTTTATTACCAATTCCCACTGCTCCCAGAATATGGGTTTTGTTGATTCCACCGATTATTACCAGAACAGTTACTACTCCAATCTCGATTTTATTGGTCTCGAGGTTCTTGATCCTCCCTTCTTCACCAATGCTCAAGACCCGCTTTGTCCACCAGCCAAGAACTGCCGGTGGAGCGATGCTCTTCAAGGAGAGTACACCGCCGGCGTTTCCATTGATCTGGGCTACATCGCGAAGACTGCTTCTTTCGGAAGCGTCGTAGGCTCGAAAACGGTAGTCGGGCGGTTTCACATTTCCGGCTCTTCAATGTATCCAACGGCTAACGCCCAGGTTTTCAAGATGGGGCAGGAAACGGGTTGGACAAGCGGTAACGTAAATTATACCTGCGTTGACGTTCCTGGAGCGGGCGATCAGATGATGCTGTGCCAAAGCTCAGCGACAATGGGTGCGGAGGGTGGCGACAGCGGGTCTCCAATCTTTTCTGGGGATCCGGAGAGCGGGCCGGTTGTACTGCTTGGTCTTCTTTGGGGGAAGACCGCCGAAGGCACTTTATTCAGTAACATGGCAGGCATTCAGGAGGATCTGCGCGGACATTTAATCATTAGATAACCTCCAATGAGAAAGCTTTTGCTCGTGCTCCCTCTGATCGTTGGCTGTGTTCACCAGGCTTCTAATTCAGCCAAGCGAACTCCGAGCGCCGAAGGCTGCGCGGCAGGATTCGACTCACTCCCACGGACGCTCTCCGTCAGATCCCCCCTCAGTGTGGGAGACACTACAAATTTTCGCTTTTCAGTCACCAACACGTGTAACACACCCGTTCCAATGAGGGGCAACGGTGATTGGCCTTTTTATGCTGTAATCACCGATAGGAACGGCACGGAGTTGTGGGCGCCCTACCGCGTAGTTGAACGTCTGCCTGGAGTGATCCTCGATCTTAAACCCGGTCAAATCCGATGCTTCGAGCGTGACGTCGCGCTCATTACGAACCAAGGGGATCTGGTGCCACCGGGGGAGTATATCGTTCGCGCCGCGCTTCGAAAATCGGGTTTGTATTCGCCAAGCGCACTTAAGGCAAACCTCGTTGTGAAGCCGTCGAATGTCATGCCGCCCGCTCGCCGCGGATTCCCGGGAGTTTCAGATTGGAGAACGTGCGGCGCGAGGCCTGGTTACCGCGGTTAATTAACCCGCTGACCTATACAATTGCCATCGCATCGCCGTAAGAGTAGAAACGGTACCCCACGCGAATGGCCTCCGCGTACGCATGCATGGTTAACTCGTAGCCGGCGAATGCCGCCACCAGCATGATCAGTGTGGACCGCGGAAGGTGAAAGTTGGTGATGACATGGTCCACTACCCGAAATTCGTACGGCGGCCTGATGAAAATCCGCGTATCGCCCCGGCCGGCAGTCAGGCCAGCCGATTCCAGCGTTCGCACTGAAGTGGTTCCCACCGCCCAGACTGCACCGCCTCCGAGTTTCACTTCGCTCAGAACAGCAGCCGCTTCCGCTGAAACTTCGTACCGCTCTTCGTGCATCACGTGAGCGGCGGGATCGCTGACTTCGACGGGCTTGAATGTCCCCGCCCCCACGTGCAGGACTAGCTTGGCGATCCGGACACCGTTTCCCTCGATTCTTGCCAGGAGCTCCGGGGAAAAATGAAGTCCCGCTGTCGGTGCGGCAATCGATCCAGATTCATTTGCGTAGACGGTTTGGTACCGCTCGCTATCCGACAGTTCGTCCGGCCGGTCGATATAGGGCGGGAGTGGCACGTGGCCGTTCTGCTCGATTGCTTCGCTGAGGGAAAGCGCTGATTTGAGACGTACGAGTCGCGTTCCGCGATCCGTGCCATCGAGGATATCGACAGACAGTGATTCCGAAACGGTTACCGTGCGACCCGGCTTCAGCTTTCCCCCTGGACTGACCATTGCTTCGAACACGCCGTCGTCCAACTCCCGCAGGAGCAGGATCTCCGCGGGAGCGCCGGAAGCGCGGGTGCCGAGCAACCGGGCGCGAAAAACGCGCGTCGTGTTCAGCGCCAGCGCATCTTCGGGTTTGATCAGGTCGGCGATATCGCGAAACACGCGGTGCTCGATTGTACCGGAGCTGCGGTCAACAACCATCAGCCGGCTTTCGTCGCGCACCGATGTCGGCGTCTGCGCGATGAGCGCAGGGGGAAGGTCGAACTCGTAGTGTTCCGTCCGCGAACCGTCCTTCACCTGGCCCTCAGAACAGGTTCGGCTGGTTTCCCGATGCGGGGGGAACGAAGCCGAAGTGACGGTACGTCTGCGCTGTCGCAACCCGGCCGCGCGACGTCC
>JBBJNV010000042.1 GCA_037721215.1 Gemmatimonadaceae bacterium | reverse complement strand
GTTGCCCCGCCCCAACCTTTTCACCCACAAACTGGATGAGGGGAACCGTTTGCAGTACACCAGAGCTCCGTACAAGAACAAACGACCCGGCCAGATACAGAAACTGCGCCGTAAGCAACCCGATGCCGATAATGTGATTCCGGCCAAGACCTCTGTAAGCCCAGCTCGTGTCGAGTGCGAAGGGTATCAATGACAGAGACGTAAGCAGGAGAACAAGGCGTCTCACCGGCGAGCCGACGAACCCGAAAGAGAAAGCAGCCACCACTCCAACTGCGCAGAGCGCCAGAATGAGTCTGACGATCGTCGCATCTGCAATAATCCCTTCGGCGCGCCCCGGATTGAGAGCAACTTCACGGGAGGAGATGACCCCGAACCCGGCAAGAAGGGCAATGCCGAGATACCCTACCGTTGCGGTCGCCAGACCCAGAATGCCGAACGCATCGACACCCAGCCGCCGCGCCAGCAAAGCGGTCGCGGCGAAGCCCGCCGCTCGCGCAAAGATTTCACTGGTGCCAAGCGCGATGAAATTGGAAAGCGGCCCGCGTGCCGGAGTGGCGGGCACATTCATGCGAAGACCCTCACCTCCGGCTTCTTCTTCCTTCTCGAAATGCTGTGAGCTGCAAGGCCGTACACGGCCGCGGCGACGTTGGTCGCATGGTAAAGAATCAGCATCGGCAACACACGGACGGCAAACCAGACGCCTCTGACTTCCGCGAACCAGGCAAGCAGCCGGTAATTCACGGCGATGAGTAGCACCAGGCACAGCGCAGGCGCGAACAGTGCCGCAACGCTCCCCACGAGTGCGGCCGCAACGAGCGACAGAAGAAAACCACCGACGAGCGCCACGCTGATCTTTTCCTGAGCGCCGACGCTAAGGCCGCTTCCGAACAACTGGCCGCGCTCGAGGAGCAACTCCATCCATGGCACTCCGCGGTGGCCGAAGTCCACCCGGAGCATCCGACCCAGCGTCCATCGCTTCAGATGAGTACCCTGGGTCTGGGGATCGAGCAGAATCCTTCCACCGCGGTCCCGCACCCGATATCCCAGCTCGACATCCTCGATCTGTGCCCGATGGTAGCGACTTTGGTCAAATCCGCCGGCTTCGGTAAATGCCGTCCGCGTCAGTGCCCCGCACCCGGCCCAGAAGCTGTTGACCTCGCCGCGGTTCCGGTGATGGATATAGTGATGCAGAAGATTTCGATACTGCGACACGAACCCGTCAGCACCTGGCCGGTCGTCATACGAACCGAATACGCCGGCAAGCCCTGGATCGCGCGTGAAATGCTCGAGAAGACGGGACAACGCGGAGGTGTGGACGCAGACATCGGAGTCAACAAAACAGAAGATATCGGAGCGGGCGGCCTCGGCTCCCCGGTTTCGCGCAAATGCCGGTCCCCGCGGACCATCCTCGATAGTGACAAAGCTGTCAGCCGACTTGCGAGCAACCGCCGGGCTTTCATCGGTACTTGCGTCGTCGACCACGATGAGCTCCCATTGGGAACGGGAGAGATCACTCGCGAGAAGGGCGGTGATGCACGCGCCTATCGTCGCCCGCGCATCATGAACGGGAACCACCACCGACAGGAGCGGCGGGTCACCCAACCCCGCCCCGTCGGAATCGCCATCTCGCATCCTAGTCTCCAGAAAAAGCAAAGTTAACTTCCTACCGCCGCAACGGCTTCAAAAAGGAGCAGCAGCCCTTGGACGTTTTCAGCAGTTCGTACGACTTTCACGAGCGCATCGAATCACCACTCACTTTCGTGCGGCGCGAATGGCAGCCGATACTCGTATTCGGAGGCGGGTTCACGATTGTAATGATGTTCGCGATTCTCGTGGTGGACCCATCCTACTTCTATCCGAGACTGTCCACCGATCCGCTTCTCTATTACCTGAAAGGTCTCTCATTCGCGGAGTTTGGACACACATCCGCCACCCTGACTGTAAATCGTCCGGCCTTCAGGTACGTCGCGATGCCGGGAGTTTTGCGTTCTCCGTTCATGATGATCTTCGATGATTTTGATTCACAGCTCCGTGCGATTCAGATCTCGAACGTTGCGATTGTGGCGTTGGTCGCTGTGATGCACGCGTACATCGTATCATGGGTGCTCCCGGTTGCACGTCACTGGATTGCAATCGGCTTTGCGTTCGGCTTCATGCTGCTGAGCCCTGTCTGGGCGGCCAACGTGTTCTCGCCGCTTGCGGAAGCGCCGTATTCGGCGTTCACGCTTGCGACGCTGATCCTCATCGTAAGGCTGGTTTGTTCAGAACGTGGATTGCGCCATCAAATTCCGACGATCGTTCTGGCGATCGCTTTCTTTGCGCTCGCTTTTCTGGTGAAGTTCACTGCTCCGGCCTTGCTGCTATTCGCCGCCGTGCTGGTTACTGGCCGGGCGAGGAAACACGGCACCTCAGGGCGAAGGCTCATAACCGGCGGGGCCGCAGCCTTCGGCGTGCTGCTGCTCCTTCTGGCGCTCAACTGGGACGTTCTCTCGAAACGCTACTTCCCTGATCTTCTCCATTTTTACCTGAATGCAGACAAGGTCGCAATGCTGTTTCACCTCGTCGGCTCTGCACTGCCCTCGCAGGTGATCCCCGATTTTCATCTTGCTTTTTCGCAGCCTCCGGCCCTCTACCCCTATCGGCCGGCCCTCATCTTCACAACAGGGGATCTGGTGCTGGCAGTGGTTGGCGTCATGATATCGGCGACGATGTTTTTCGGGATCTGGAAAGCGCGCGACCGGTTCGCGCCGGAGATTGCGTATTTCCTCTGCGCCTTGCCCCTCCTTGCCCTGATCATACCGAGCACGGCACGGTATCTGATGGCCTACCAGCCAATCATCTGGGTGTTTTTCTACCTCGGCGCCGCAACGCTGGTGCGACCTATAACTTCGCGCGTCCACTGGAACGCGTGGCTCCCAATTGGCGGTCTGCTGGTCGCAACTGCGCTTGCGGGCGGCCTGGTGCTACTTCGGTCGACGCGGCTCGCCGGCACCGAAGCGAAGCGAGCGACTTCGATCTCGATCGGCGAAACTCGCGCATATGTTGGCCAGGTATCGTCGACCTTTCGCGACTTGCGCGGCTTCCTTGATTCGCTCGACAGAAGCCGGACTCTCCTCATTGGAACGAGAGGCAATTTCGGGCGCTGGAAAGCGATCTCGGGGCTGAGTTACTTCAGGCCCGACAGCGCCCTGCCCCAAGCGACAGTCGAGCGCGACGTCTATCTGCTTCTGGAATGCGGGACGTTCGACACCTGCCAGCGGTTTTCCGCATGGGAGCGCCTCACCCAGGATTCACTCAATAAATTCGGAAAGTTCGAATATCAATCTGTCTTCGCGCGTTCCACCGAGCACGCGAAGGCGCAGGTCTTCAGGATGCGAATTCAGCCATGAATGTCAGACGCTGGAGGAGAAATCTGATTCTCGGGGGGCTGATCGTTGCGGGTGTTGGAGCAGGTTATGTCGTTGCGGGGGTGCCGCGCCCCGTGGAAGCGCTGAGCTTTGCAACCGCGTACGTTGCCCTTGGACTGCTGGCAGCGACACTATCCACCGGCCCGCGCAATGTTATCGAGGGCGCGCCGAATCCTGTAAGCACTCACCTTCGCCGCGACCTCGGCATCTCAGCAGCGCTGGTCGGCAGCGTTCACACGGTACTGGGCCTGCAGGTACACAAGGGCGGCGATCTGGCCGGTTACTTCGTGCCTCCCTGGCCAGCCCGCCTCGATGCGGCGCTTGGTTTTGTCGCGACGAATTGTATGGGAGCCCTTGCAACTGTCGTGCTGGTCATGCTGCTCTTGCTATCGAACGACTATTCGCTCCGCCGGCTCGGAACAGCCCGATGGAAGCGACTTCAGAGGTCGAGCTATCTGGCAATGCTGATGGTTGCGCTTCACGGTGCGATTTATCAGCTTCTCGAGAAGCGGAGCGTCAGCGCGGTGTTGTTTTTCGCGATGCTCGTCGCAGGGGTGCTTCTTGTTCAGCTTCGCGGAGTCGCGGCATACCGCGGTCGCTCGCTCCCTGGTTGAGAGGCGGCGCCGGCCGTCAAGCCTGAGTTTTTCCGCGGGCGACGCTCCGTAACGCAGCCAGACATGATTGTGCGCCGCGATCCCACGTGAGCGACCGCGCCCGGGTAGATGCGATAGCCCCCATTTCCGAGCGTAGGACTGCATCCGTGGCGAGGCGGCGCATCGCGTTCAGCAATTCGGTGCGGTTTCCGGGCGCCACAAATATTCCGCCGCCTTCGAGCAGCTCAGGTAAAGGACTCTCGGTTGTTGCGATCGCTGGAGTTCCGCATGCCGCCGCTTCGACAGCTGGAAGCCCGAAACCCTCACACTCAGAAGGGATTAGTAATGCAATGGCGCCGGCATGCAGTTTCGCCAGATCGTCATCCGTGAGAAAACCCGTCCAGTGAACGAGCGATGCTGTCTGTTCGTCATTAATTGCCTCTTTGATTGCCCTCTGGTCGCCGTGAAACACGTCGCCGTCGAGTGTGCCAACCAGGGCCAGGTGGGGTGCAAGAGGTCCTAGTTCGCGTGCCAGCTCCGCATGAGCACGGATTATCAGCGGCACGTTTTTGTGAGGATTGAAACCGCCCACGTAGGTGAACCACGGGGTCCGCTCCGGAATGCCGATTCGCCTTGCAACCGTTTCGACTTCACGCGCGGACGAATCGACTCGATATGCCGATGCCGGCGCCTCAAGTGCGACGGTTATCCTGCTCGCCGCAATACGATGCACCCGGGCAATATCCCGTGCCGCGTGATCGGAAACGGTGAGGATCCCGTCCGCCTGGCGCAGCGCGAGCCAGACCTTGAGGTTCCAGAACAGCCGCGCCCGGCGCGACGGCACGGTGAGTTCCGGAAAGCGCTCCGCAATTGCGTCGTGGATGGTGACGACGGCGGGCAGGCGCGGGGGGAGCGGAAAGTACGTGTACACGGATGGTGAGAAGAAACAATCGAGTTTTGTGCGCGAGACGGCGGCAGTCATTCGGAGCATGTCGACCGGAGAACGATTTCCTGACGCAGAGGCCGCCTGAGATGCTGATGTGGCAACCGGTACGATATCGCTGCTGGTGTTGCCCGCCTCAAGATCGAATCGCACTGCCGAATCGCCGTCGAGGAAGCAGACGAAGTGGTCTTCGGGCGCCGCCTCGACCATGGCTTGCACGATCTCACGCGTAAACCGGCCATAGCCCCGGTCGTTGGCCCAGCAGGTGGCGTCGATGCCTACACGCACGCTAAGCTTCCCACGCGCCGCGCGCCTCGCCCATTGCCCAGCAGGCGCCGAGCCAGAGGATGAGTGGCGATGCAGCGACAAAACGAGCGACGGATTCCCGCGGAAGTCCCGCCGCAGTCTGATCGCCAGCAGCGAGTCGGGTGTTCATGACCCGCCGCGCAATTCTTGCCAGCAGGACAAAAGGAACTACCGGCGAGGCGCCAATGATGCGGGCCCTCCCCACGCCACCGACGCTCGATCGCCACTTTCCAAAATGACGCCCATGGGCAAATCTCTGGGCGGAAATGGCGCCAAGGGTGAATGAACGGCCGAATTCGGCTGTTGCGGCAGGGATCATCATCAGAGTGTGCCCTTCCTTGCGGAGAATCTGGTGAAACGGCACTTCCCAGAACCCGTCGGCGAAGGTGGCAATGTGCCTGCGCAAATCGTCGCCTCGATACATGGCGTTGTCACCGGCAATTTCAGCTACGGGGCGGGGCGATCCCCCGCCGCCTGGAAGGAACGCGGAGTAGCGGAGGAAGTAAATGGCGGCATCGATGACCGATGTGCCGGCAGCCAGCGCGAGCGCACCTCCGGCACCGCCCACACCTGGCGTAGTAGGATGTTCGCTACCGGTTGCAGCCGGTGTGAGCGCAGCGCTAAGGGCGCGGCACCAGTCGTGCGGGACGGTTGAATGCCCGGTGGTAAAGGCCACCAGTTTTCCACGGGCTTTGGCTAACCCCGCCCCCCACAGGCGTGGCGTGAGGGTGCCCGGGGCCATGCGAATCAGCGTGGCCTCAGCAAAATGCAATTGGACGAGAGAAGCGGTTTCGTCACTCGAACCGTCGGCGACAATCAGCTCCGCGTCGAGGCCGGCAATACTGGCCATGATGGAGTGCAGGCAATCCTGGACCGATCTCGCCGCTTCGCTCGTCGCGACAACTACCGAGATTTCCGGGATCGTTGTGGCTCTGCCAGTTATTGCGAGGGACGACGCGTGGTTCTCTGGAATTGGCATTGCAGGGGGGACGCGAAAGGCCCGACGTGACGCCGGGCCTCGCGAAGATTTGAGCAATGCACCGTGTAGGAATCGAACCTACAACCTAGCGATTAAGAGTCGCTTGCTCTGCCAATTGAGCTAACGGTGCGAAAGCTTGTTGCACGATGGTGCGCCAGGAGGGAATCGAACCCCCGACCCACAGCTTAGAAGGCTGTTGCTCTATCCAACTGAGCTACTGGCGCAGGCAATGTCGCGGCTTAAGTCGGGGCGCCCGGATTTGAACCGGGGACCTCCTGCTCCCAAAGCAGGCGCGATACCGGGCTACGCTACGCCCCGAAAGAAGAAGCAAACTACCGAATGCGGCCGCGCTCGCGCAACAGAGCCACGAGCGCGCTGAACGCCCGCCCGCGGTGGCTCACAAGCGATTTTTCTTCCGCCGCCGCTTCGCCGAAAGTCTTAGCCAGGTCGCTCGACAGAAAATATGGGTCGTACCCAAATCCGTTTTCGCCCCGTGGAGCGCGCAGAATTTCCCCACGGGCGATCCCCTCTTCAACCCACTCGAACCCGTCCCCGACATAGGCTCCCGCGCAGACAAAACTCGCGGCCGGATGCAGCGTGTCACACAGCGCAAGCAGCAGCTTCCGGTTGTTGGCGTCGTCGAGATCCTGCCCGCTCAGGTCATCTCTCCCTGAGTAGCGACGGCTGTGCACACCCGGGGCGCCATTCAGTATGTCGACCGCAAGACCAGAATCATCCGCAATCGTCGGAAGACCGCTCAGCCGATGAAAATGGCCGGCCTTGGCAATAGCGTTCTCACGCAGTGTACCGAAGGCCTCGATATTCTCTTCGTCGTCGTGGTAAGGCAACCCCGCCGCGTCGAGACCAATCGTTGCCAGAGCAAACCCTCTGAAAAGCCCGTTCAGTTCGTCCAGCTTGCCGGCGTTGCGCGTGGCGAGCAGCAGCAGTCGGTCAACGCCCAAGCGCCGCCTGCTGCAATTCGTCCAGTTTCACGATGCCGGCAACTGCAAGATCGAGCAGACCGTTCAATTGCCCGCGGTCGAACGTCCCGTGCTCTCCGGTTCCCTGCACCTCAACGAACTGGCCTGTCGAGCTCATCACGACGTTCATGTCGACCTCCGCCCGTACGTCTTCCGGGTAATCGAGATCGAGCCTCGCTTCGCCATCGACAATTCCCACGCTTATTGCGGCGACACGCCGACGCACCGGCGAGGAAGGAATGTTTCCAGCCGCGACCATCCAGTCGAAGGCATCCACGATTGCAACGGCTGCGCCCGTGATTGCCGCCGTCCTCGTTCCCCCGTCCGCGACGAGCACATCGCAGTCGAGTTTCACCGTGAACTCACCAAAACTGAAATCGTCGAGCATGGCCCGCACGCTTCGGCCAATCAGTCGCTGAATCTCCTGCGTCCGTCCGCCGAGCTGTTTTCGCTCGCGCTCGGAACGCGTCTTTGTGGCTCGCGGCAACATCGCATACTCAGCGGTGAGCCAGCCGTTGCCGCTGCCCCGCCGCCACCCGGGCACGCCGGCCTCCACCGACGCAGTACACAACACCCGCGTCGACCCGAATGAGCTGAGGCACGAACCCTCGGCGTAAGGTGCAGATTCACGCTCGAGTGATATCAAACGCAACTCCGAGTTCGCCCGCTCCGTTCGAATTTGTCTATTCTCTGGCACTCAGTTTCTCGATGATCGATGTGGTTGACTGGCCCGGCGTAAGCGGCACGATGACGACTTCTCCTCCCCATTCCTTTATCTCGCGGGCGCCAACGACACCGGCCTGGGTGTAGTCGCCACCTTTCGCGATCACATCAGGCCGCAGGGCAAGAATGAGTTCGAGGGGAGTATCCTCGTCGAACATCACCACTACGTCAACCGCCTCGAGCCCAGCCAGCACATACGCCCGATCGGCTCCGTGTCGAACGGGACGGGCAGGCCCCTTCAATCTCTTCACCGATTCGTCAGTGTTGATCGCGACGACGAGACTGTCGCCGCAATTACGGGCCCGGGTGAGAC
>JBBJNV010000041.1 GCA_037721215.1 Gemmatimonadaceae bacterium | reverse complement strand
GCATCCATTTCCTGAAGGCGGGACTCGTCTGCAGTCGCTTCGAACCGGCCGCTATCAACCAGACCAGCCAGTTCAGCGGAGCTCACGTCCTGAATGTGCGAGTTGCCCGCCATCAGCGCCCCGACCACCCGCTGGCTCACGTCGTACCCAATCACATGAAATCCGGCCTTCGCGAACTCCAGCGCCAACGGCAGCCCGACATACCCGAGTCCGATGACTCCAATGCACGCGGTCCGGTCGTCCAGTTTCGAAAGCAGTCGGTCCTTCATGGAGACAGACGTTGCAGGGTTATTGCCCATAGAATCCTCTCACAGCCTCGATTACTTCGTTGAGATGTCGCTGACCAAGCTCCGGATACACCGGCAGCGACAGCACTTCGCGCGCGGCCTTTTCGCTTTCCGGGAAAGCGCCCTTTTCATAACCCAGATATTCGAAGCAGGGTTGCATATGCAGCGGCAAGGGGTAATAAATCGCGCTGCCGATCCCCTTTTGTCTGAGATGATCCTGCAGCTCATCCCGGCGAGCTACGCGGAGCGTGTACTGGTTGTAGATCGAAACATTCCCGGCATCTATGGCCGGGGTTGTAACGTCTCCAACGCCCAAGAAGGCGGCGTCGTAGTACGCCGCGTTTCTGCGTCGCGCAGCGCTCCACTCTTCAAGCTTCGGCAGCTTTGCCATCAGCACTGCTGCCTGCAACGCATCAAGGCGGCTGTTGTAACCCACTTCATCATGATAGTAGGTCTTCATACCCCCGTGAACCCGGAGCCGGCGCAGCCGTGTCGCAATGTCCTCGTCCTGCGTGACCATCATGCCACCGTCACCGTAACCACCGAGGTTTTTCGACGGGAAAAAACTGAACGTTCCAATCGTCGATGATTCGCCCGCCCTCACGGTCTTGCCACCCACCTCACGGGTCGCGCCAATTGACTGAGCGGCGTCCTCGATAATCGGCATCCCCGGAACCGCCGCGGCGATTGCGTCGACGGGAGCCATCTGTCCGAAGAGGTCAACCGGAATGATCGCGCGCGTACCGGGCGTCACGGCCCCAGCGGCCGCTTGCGGGGATAGATTGAAATTGTCAGGATCGATATCGGCAAACACTGGGCGCGCGCCGACGTTGTGGATGGCCCCGGCGGTAGCGAAAAACGTAAATGGCGTGGTAACTACCTCGTCTCCGGCACCGATGCCGAGTGCCCGAAGCGCCAGGAGCAGTGCATCCGTTCCATTCGCACAGCCGATTGCGAACCGGCATTGCGAGAGTTGGGCAACCGCCTTCTCGAAGCGCTCTACGGGGGCGCCGAGGATGAACGCCTGATCGTCCACAACCTGCATCATGGCAGCGACCACTTCGTCCCGAATGGACGAGTGCTGGGCCCGAAGGTCGAGGAGCGGGACGCTCATTGTCTGTGCGGCGGCATATCCTGTAAAGATGCCCGGTTCAGGCTTTGAGCGGCAGCGGCACGTCCCGCCCTGTTTTCGCGGATTCGTAGATACCAAGTATCAACTCGAGAGACTTGCGGCCGGCACGGCCGTCCGTGTCCGGCTTGGCTTCGCCCCGGAGAACCGAGAGGACGTTGCGATAATACCCCTCATGGCCATAGCCGTAAACATTTGGAGGGTTGCTGTCCATTGACCGGACAGCCTCGTCTTCTGCATCGGAATCCGCAAACGTCCAGTGCTCCACCTTGTTCACAGCGGTGCCGCCAATCTTGGCCGTTCCTCTTTCCCCGAGGACGGTAATCGAGCCTTCCATGTTGCTGGGGTAGGTCAACATGGTGACTTCGATAACGCCGAGAGCGCCGGACCTGAATCGCATGATCGCCACTCCGGAGTCTTCGGTCTCGATTTTCCGGGCCAAGGTAGCGGTCTTTGCCATCACGCTTTCGACCGGGCCCATCACCCACTGCACAAGATCGACGTAGTGTGATGCCTGGTTCATGAACGCACCTCCGTCAAACTCCCAGGTGCCGCGCCACGGAGCCTGATCGTAGTACTCCTGCGGACGGGTCCACCGGACGGTGCAGCTCGCCATGTAAAGGCGGCCAAACCGGCCACGGTCAATGGCGCGTTTGAGCATTTGCACCGGCGCATTCAGCCGGTTCTGCTTGACGACGAACAGATGGACACGCGCAGCATCACATGCCTGTACCAGCTCGTCCGCGCCGCGCAGTGAGATCGCCATCGGCTTTTCCGTGATGACGTGCTTGCCGGCGCGGGCGGCGACCACACCCTGTGCCGGGTGAAGTCCGGACGGTGTGGCGATCGCTACGACGTCGCACTCCACGGAAGCGAGCAGCTCCTCGTACGACTTAAACCATGGGATCCCATGTAATTCGCCAAAACTCCGAGCACGATCAGGATTGTCATCGCAGGCCGCCGCCAGCTTGAGTCCATCGATCTCCCGAATAGCCATCGCATGGTTGCCGCTGATGCGGCCGCAACCCACGAGTACAATCCGGAAATGCCGCTTGCCCACCTCGTCGATCGATGCGGCAGCCACATTCACGGCCTCGCCGCGAGACAAATCCTTGGCCATTTCCTCTCCAGAGTTTTCTTTCACGATTCGACTTTCTCGATGCGGTCTGACACTGCCCGGTAGCAGGTCCCGCACCCGCTGCACGAACCGGCGCCGCCATCGGGAAGACGCTGTCCGCACTGGCACATCCAGCCAATTCGTCGAGCAGGCACCCCGACCATGAGAGCGTAGGCCATTACATCGCCCGTGACGACGCTGCCCGCCCCGATGAACGCGTATTCGCCGAGTGTCGCCCCGCACACGATTGTCGCGTTGGCCCCGATTGTCGAACCGCGTCTCACGAGCGTCCGGCGATACTCATCCTTGCGGGACACATGACTTCGCGGATTGATGACGTTGGTGAAGACCATTGACGGACCGCAGAAGACATCGTCTTCCAGTTCGACTCCCTCATAAACGGAAACGTTGTTCTGGATCTTTACGTTGTTGCCGATCCTCACGCCGTTCATGACGACCACATTCTGGCCCAGAGAGCAATCCTCACCAAGGATTGCACCGGGAAGGATGTGACAGAAATGCCAGACCTTGCTGCCTTGCCCAATTTGCGCCCCCTCGTCGACGAACGCGGACTCGTGAACAAATACATCGCGTATTGTCAAACCACCGACTCCGCGCCGAGCTGGGCATGCCAATCCTGAAGGCAGCGCACGACGAACGGACGGGAACGCATCGACAGGATTGCATCGCAGGCGGCATTCGCAGCGGAAAGAGTGGTCGTGTACGCTACACCATGCGCTATCGCAGCCTGCCGCAACGTGTAATCGTCTTTTTGCGCGTGTTTGCCGAACGGAGTGTTGATGAGAAGCTGCACATCTCCATTGACGATCATATCGATGCCATGCGGCCGCCCCTCGTGCACCTTGAATACCCGGGATACCGGTATCCCGCGGCCCCGCAGGTGGCGCGCCGTTCCCTCGGTGGCCACAAGACTGAAACCCATCTCGTGAAATCGCCTGGCAATCGGCGTCACGGCGGTCTTGTCGAAGTCATTGACAGTAATCAGAATCGTCCCGCTTGCGGGTAGCCGGTTCTCCGCTGAAATCTGCGCTTTCGCGAAAGCACCTCCAAACGACTCGGCGATTCCCATAACTTCGCCCGTGGACCGCATCTCCGGCCCGAGAATCGGATCGAATTCGCGAAACTTAGTGAACGGAAACACGGCTTCCTTCACCGAAACGTATTCGGGGACAACTTCCTCGGTGAATCCGATTTCGGTGAGACTTTCGCCAAGCATTGCTCGCGCAGCGACAGCGGCAAGCGACACGCCGATTGCCTTCGATACAAAGGGCACCGTCCGGCTGGCGCGGGGATTCACCTCCAGTACGTAGACCTCTCCATCCTTGATGGCGTACTGAACGTTGATGAGCCCAACCACTCCCAGTGCCTTTGCGAAAGCAACAGTGTGGGTCCGCATCGTCTCCATGTCCTTTTCGCCGATCAGGTATGGCGGAAGGACGCAGGCCGAATCACCGGAGTGAATGCCTGCATCCTCGATATGCTGCATGATGCCGCCGATGACCACCTGATGTCCGTCGGAAACTGCATCAACGTCAGCTTCGAAAGCATCTTCCAGAAAGCGGTCAATCAAAACCGGTCTGTCCTCCGATACGCGGACGGCGCGTTCGAAGTAGTCCTCCAGCGACGCCGCATCATACACAATCTCCATTGCCCTGCCGCCGAGCACATACGACGGACGAACCAGTGCCGGATAACCGATGCGCTCGGCGATCGCAACGGCCTCGGCGACACTCGTTGCGGTGCCATTTGGCGGCTGCTGCACGCCAAGCTCACGGGCGATCGCGTCGAAGCGGCGCCGGTCTTCCGCGATGTCGATCGAGTCCGGAGAAGTGCCGAGAATTCTTACTCCCGCGGCTTCGAGTCCCCGGGTGAGCTTGAGCGGAGTCTGACCGCCGAGTTGAACGATCACCCCGATCGGTTGTTCCCGCTCAACGATTTCGAGCACATGCTCCAGAGTCAGCGGCTCGAAATAAAGCTTATCGGAGATATCGAAATCAGTGGAAACGGTCTCAGGATTCGAGTTGATCATGATAGTCTCGTACCCCCGTTCCCGCAGCGCGAGCGCTGCGCGCACGCAGCAATAATCGAACTCCACGCCCTGTCCGATCCGGTTCGGTCCGCTGCCGAGGATGACGACCGACGGGCGACCACTTCGCGGCGCTTCGTCCTCCTCATCGTAGCTGCTGTAGAGGTAGGGCGTCGCTGATGGAAACTCTCCGGCACACGTGTCCACCATCTTGTAGACCGGACGAATCCCCAGCCGCCAGCGCTCGGCCCTGATCGCCGTTTCGGTCGAGCCGCCGAGCAGCGCAAGCTGACCGTCCGAAAAGCCCAATCGCTTCATGCGGCGCATGTCGTCGGCACCCGGCGAGTCGAGGGACATGTACTCACGCTCAGCGTCGACCAGCTCCTTCATCTGCCCGAGAAACCAGGGATCGATA
The DNA here is from genome assembly GCA_037721215.1 of Gemmatimonadaceae bacterium. NCBI lineage: Bacteria > Pseudomonadati > Gemmatimonadota > Gemmatimonadia > Gemmatimonadales > Gemmatimonadaceae > Gemmatimonadaceae bacterium. The sequence goes on along the minus strand of JBBJNV010000041.1, from coordinate 6,029 downwards.
TGAGTCAGCTCGTGAATATCGCGGATCTCGATCCCGGCCTCGATTGCGCGCTTGATCTGGAAGATTCTTTCCGGCGTCGGTTGCCTCAGTGCGCCACGTAGCGCCTCGAGTGTATCATCCGGAAGACGGTCTTCATCAAGGTACCTGCCCACTGTCCAGCCCGGCCGTCCCGTCTCGAGCGCACGCAAGCCTTTCTGGAACGCTTCCTTGAATGTGCGACCGATCGCCATCGACTCACCGACGGACTTCATCTGGGTGGTGAGCTGCGGATTAGCGGCGGTGAACTTTTCGAAAGCAAATCTCGGACACTTCACGATCACGTAGTCGAGAACCGGCTCGAAGGACGCCGGCGTAGTCCTCGTAATGTCGTTCGGGATTTCGTCGAGGCGGTAGCCGACGGCCAGTTTCGCACCGATGCGCGCAATTGGAAACCCGGTGGCCTTCGATGCAAGCGCCGATGAGCGGGACACGCGGGGGTTCATCTCAATGACGAGCATCTCTCCGTCATCCGGGTTGATGGCGAACTGAATATTGCACCCACCTGCCTCGACGCCGATTTCCCGGATCACCGAAATTGCCGCGTCCCGCATCGCCTGGTACTCGCGATCGCTGAGGGTCATCGAGGGAGCGACCGTAATGGAATCGCCGGTATGAACTCCCATCGGATCGACATTCTCGATCGCACAGACGATTACAACATTGTTCGCACAATCCCGCATCACTTCGAGCTCGAACTCTTTCCAGCCGATGACGCTCTGTTCGATCAGAACCTGCTGCACCGGCGAGAGATCAATTCCCCGGCGAACGATTTCTTCATATTCCTCGCGGTTGTAGGCGATGCCTCCGCCGGTGCCGCCGAGCGTGAATGCGGGCCGGATGATCGCCGGAAAGCCGACGAGATCGACAAGTCCGAGCGCTTCATCAAATGTCGTCGCAATACCGCCAGTGGGCACCTTGAGGCCGATACGCCGCATGGCATCGGCAAACTGTCCACGATCTTCGGCCATGCTGATTGCCCGTGCGTCTGCGCCAATGAGCTCGACGCCGTACTTTTCCAGAGCACCCGACTCGTGGAGCTTCATCGCAACGTTGAGCGCTGTCTGCCCTCCCATCGTCGGCAGAAGTGCATCCGGACGCTCCTGCTCCAGTACGAGCTCCACAAATGCCGGCGTTACCGGCTCGACATACGTTCGAGCGGCGAACTCGGGGTCGGTCATGATTGTCGCCGGATTTGAGTTGACAAGGACGACTTCGTAACCCTCTTCCGTCAGCGCCTTCGCGGCCTGGGTACCCGAATAGTCAAATTCGGCGCCCTGACCGATCACTATCGGCCCCGAGCCGATAATCAGAATCTTTTTCAGGTCAGTGCGTTTGGCCATGTCTTATCGATGACGGGCAAGAAAAACAAACCACAAATGACTCAAATGCTTCACAGATGTCACAGACGTCACAGATGACTGAAACTGCGCTCAAACGATGAAGGAACAAGGAACATGGAAATTCTGGCTGCAGTTGCACTTCCCCCAGCCATTGTCGCGAGTTGAAGCCGCCGTATGAAAAGTGCGAAAAGCGGATGGTTTGCGCATTTCATCGGTGGCATCGGCGAGCATCTGTGTCATCTGTGGCAGAGCTGCTGCGTTGTTGGACCCGACTTCGAGATGAGCCGCGGACATAAAAAAAGGAGCACGCATCGCGCACTCCCTTCTCATCCACCGAGTGCATTGAATTACGCAGCTGATACGCCACGCGGTGCACGCTGAACCTTGCCCGCATGCAGGCACCGGGTACAAACCTTGACCTTCTCGATCTTCCCTTCGATCACGATACGGGCCACCTGAAGGTTCGGCTTCCAGGTTCTCCGCGTCTTGTTGTTCGCGTGAGAAACGTTGTTTCCGAACGCCACACCCTTGTCGCAAACGTAACAGCGGCTTCTGTTGATCGGCATATCAGTCCACCAGCTCGATGCGGGCCATTTCCGCGCCATCACCCTTGCGGTGACTGGTCTTGAGGATACGCGTGTACCCTCCGGCGCGGGTTGCAAACTTTGGCCCTATTTCCGTAAACAATTTATCGTTGAGCGAGCGGACCTGCACATGACGTCCCGCCAGCCGGCGATCGTGAAGCGTTCCCGAGCGGGCCTTCGTGATCAGCTTTTCCACGAATGGCCTCAGCTCCTTGGCTCTCGCTTCGGTAGTTTCGATCGCGCCGCGCTCGATAAGCGCCATGGCGAGACCCCTCAAAAGGGCCAGCTTCTGCTCAGCGGTTCGCTTGAGCGACCGGCCTGTCTTGCGGTGACGCATTGTTCTTACTCCTCGTCGTCGTCGTCGTCGGCTGCGACAATTGGTACGTTGCGGTTGGGAGGCGTTCCGGCGTCGGTAATGCGAATACCGTCGGCGGTCTCCTCGAACTTCATGCCGAAGTTCAACTTGTGTTTCTCGAGCAGGTCGACGATCTCGTTCAGCGACTTCTTGCCAAAGTTCTTGACCTGCAGAACCTGAGCCTCAGTCATCTTCACCAGATCGCCCAATGTACGGATCCCGGAGTTCTTGAGGGAATTCACCGAGCGGACTGACAGCTCGAAGTCGTCGATCGGCGTGCGCAGGGCTTCGGCCAGCTTCTGACCATCCCCGCCTGGCATATCCATTCCGTTCGCCAGCGGCGCGGACGAATGGGAGCCAAACCCCGCAAAATACTGGAAGTGAGTCTGCGCCAGCGCTGCCGCGTAACTCACCGCTTCCTCCGGCGAAATCGTACCGTTCGTTTCCACGTTCAGCGTCAACCGGTCGTAATCCGTGCGCTGGCCAACGCGTGTCTCGGCAACGGAAAAATTCGCGCGTCGCACGGGGTTGTAAATGGAGTCGATGCGAACCACATCGACGGGCAACGCCTTGTCCACCGGATGCTGGTCCGACTCGACATAGCCGCGCCCCTTGTTCACATACAGCTCGACATTGATGTCCCGGTCGTCCTGCATCGTGAACAGGTGATGCTGGGGGTTCAAAATTGTCACATTGGGCTCAGCATGAATGTCGCCGGCCGTGACCGCCCCTGCCTCGCTCTTCGTGATGCGAAGGGTCGCGCTCTCTTTCCCCTCATCGAGGGCGAGCGTGAGATTTTTCAGATTGCCGATGATCTGATGAACATCCTCGACAACTCCCTTTACGGTCTGATGCTCGTGCAGAACGCCGTCCATGCGGATACCCCAGACCGCCGAGCCGCGAAGCGACGAAAGCAGCATGCGGCGCATTGCGTTGCCGAGGGTATGACCGAAGCCACGCTCGAGCGGCTGCAGCCGGAATTCTGCTGAGTTGGAGCTGTCTTCGCGTCTGGTTGCTTCTACCAGTTGCGGACGGACGAGCCCTCTGAGATCGATTGCCTGTGCCATTTCCTGTTTGATCCTCACGTCCCACCCCGCCCCTAACGCGCGGTGAGCCCGTACGGGAGTTAGGGTCCCGTTGCGGTGCCGGCACGAACTGCCGACGCCTTCATATGTGAACGTGAGCGCGGGAAAATTCCGCGCTCACGTATCGTTCGCTCTCTCCGCCGGGGCGGAAGAGTCAGCGACGCTACTTCGAGTAAAGCTCGACGACCAGTTGCTCCTGGGCAGCGATCGGGATATTGGGCCGCGTCGGGCGCTCGAGCATGCGACCGCTGAAAGTGTCACGGTCGACGGCAATCCACGTCAGCGGCGCGCCGCGTGTCGATTGATCCATGGCGACCATTACCGAGGCCTGCTCGCGGGACTTCATCCGAACCCGGATTTCTTCACCCGGCGCAACGACAAAGCTGGGAACGTCGACCGGCCTCTGATTGATCTCGACGTGCCGGTGCCGGATGAGCTGCCGGGCGGCCTTCCGGCTGGCTGCAAACCCCATGCGATAGACAACGTTGTCAAGACGGCTCTCGAGCGCGGCCAGAAGGTTGTGTCCAGTTATTCCGGGAAGAGTTGCAACGCGTTCGAACGTGTTACGGAACTGCTTCTCGCTGACGCCGTAGATTCGCTTGATCTTCTGCTTTTCGCGAAGCTGTTTGGAGTACTCTGACATCTTGCGGCGGCGCGCGGTGCTCGCCCCGTGCTGACCGGGCGGACTGGGACGACGCTCGACCGGGCACTTCTCGGTGAAACACTTGGTGCCCTTGAGAAATAGCTTGGTTCCTTCCCGCCGGCACTGTCTGCAGCTAGGGCCTGTGTAACGCATCGGTCAGACCCTCCGACGCTTGGGGGGACGACAGCCGTTGTGCGGAATAGGCGTGACATCCTTGATCGACTTCACCTGGAGCCCTGCAGCTACGAGCGCCTGAATCGCTGACTCGCGCCCGGAGCCCGGCCCCTGCACGCGAACGTGCACGCGGCGGACGCCGAGTGTCACGGCTTCGCGCCCGGCCTGCTCTCCGGCGACGGTGGCGGCAAAAGGAGTCGATTTCTTCGAGCCTTTGAAGCCGGCCTTGCCCGATGAGCCCCAGGAAATCGTATTTCCGTGGGCGTCCGTAATGGTGATCGTCGTGTTGTTGAACGTTGCGCTGACATGCGCAACGCCTTCCGCCTCGATGATCCGTTTGGTCTTCTTTCCAGTAGCCATTGTTTACTTCGTAACCTTCTTCTTTCCCGCGATCGCGCGGCGCGGCCCCTTCTTGGTGCGGGCGTTCGTGTGAGTGCGCTGGCCGCGCACTGGCAGCCCTCGGCGATGACGATTACCGCGGTACGAGCCAATGTCCATGAGTCGCTTGATGTTCATTGCGACTTCAGTGCGAAGGGCGCCTTCTACGCGGAAGTCCTTCTCGATCGCCTGGCGAAGGCGGTTAGTGTCGGCATCATTCAGATCGCGGACACGCTGGTCGGCGTTAATCCCCGTCTCTTCAACGATACGGCGCGCGGTCGCGCGGCCGATACCAAAGATATACGTGAGCCCGATTTCAATTTTCTTCTCGCGTGGAAGATCCACGCCGGCGATACGTGCCATTTATCAGCCCTGCCGCTGCTTGTGCTTGGGATTCCGACTGCAGATGATCCGGACGACGCCCTGACGCTTGATCACTTTGCAGTGCTCACAGATCGGCTTGACGCTACTGCGTACTTTCACAAAAGCTCCTATGGACGTGCCAACAGCCCCGCACGCTTTGCGGAGCCACTATTCGAGGGTAGCCTTGGAAAATACCGCCTGAGTGATGTGAAATCAACCGGGGCAAACCGAAGTTAGTGGTCACGGATTGTGATGGACACTGGGACGCTGCTACGACCACGAATATGAGGACGGTGCGGATCCGCAAAGTCCTCAATCCGCGGTCTTGGCATGCGAAACAAGTGTCACGCTTCAAACTGAACGAACGCGGGACCCGAATCTGACTTGGGCCGCAGGTGCGCTGAGCGTGCAAAGTGCGCAAAATCAGGCGCGACGTCGGTAACCCCTCCACGTCGTTAATTAAGCCAACGGTCGCCGCCCCGTCAGGCTCTGGGTAACCGCTTCCATCGCCACACGCGGATCTTTGGCGAGAGTGATCGACCGGCCCAGCACGACATAGCTGGCACCCGCGGATGCTGCGTCTTCAGGTGACATGACCCTCGACTGGTCGCCAGCGGCGTCGCCCGGTAGACGGATACCGGGCACTAAAAGCCGAAGTGAGTCCCCATGGGTCGCATGAACCGCCGCAGCCTCGTGACCGCTGCAAACGATTCCATGCATGCCCGCCTGACGGGCCATTGCAGCCATGCGGGTTACCTCTACTCCGGTCTGGACCAAGGATCTGCCCCACGCATGCGCCAGCATCGAGTCGTCGAGAGAAGTTAAAACAGTCACCGCAAGCACACCACACGCCGCGCCTGCCGCTTCGACCGCTGCCTCCAACATCTTCTGGCCGCCGGACGCGTGAACAGTGGTGAGCCGCACCCCCATATCCGCTACCCTGCGAATCGCCCCCGCGACAGTGTTCGGAATGTCATGGTACTTCAGGTCGAGAAACACATCGCAGCCAAAGTCGCGCAGCCACTGGATAATTTCCGGCCCGACAGCTGTGAACAGCTCGTTTCCTAC
>JBBJNV010000040.1 GCA_037721215.1 Gemmatimonadaceae bacterium | reverse complement strand
GGGCCGTATCTCAGTCCCAATGTGGCTGGCCATCCTCTCAGACCAGCTACCCGTCGTCGCCTTGGTGAGCCGTTACCTCACCAACTAGCTGATAGGCCGCGAGCCCCTCATAGTGCCCCGTAGGTTTCCTCGAGATGAAATGCCTCTCCTCGAGCGTATGCGGTATTACCCGGGCGTTGGCCCGGCTATCCCCCTCACTTAGGTAGGTTGCTCACGTGTTACGCACCCGTTCGCCGGTTACCCATTGCTGGGCCCCCGTGACTTGCATGTGTTAAGCACGCCGCCAGCGTTCATCCTGAGCCAGGATCAAACTCTCCAATAGTTAAGAGATTCGATTGCTCTCCGAACGCGGCTTTACCAGACGCATCATGCCTTCTGGCATCCACGTCCGGAATCACTTGTAATGTTTTCAGGTCTTACTCTCCCCGCAACCCTGAATGGCCGCGGATCATAGAGTTCGCCTCGCACATCACTTGATCTCAACTTCGATTGTCAAACAGCTCTGATGCCAATTCTCCGGCAGCCTTCCATCATACCCCTTTTTTCACAGATCGTCAAGGGTTTGTAACACCTTAGTTCAACAATCCATGCAGGCGCCTCCAGACCCACCATACTCCCTGAACATCGACTCTATTCAGTCTATCGCGTACCATCTGTCACTGCAACCCCTTACATCCCCCAATCACAACAACCTGCCAGCCACTTTCCGACCTCTGCCGACAACACCAGCTGAATACCGAATCAAGCCTCCCGGGAACACCGGATGCACCGACACGCACCGAACTCCGCAAGCCACCAGCCGGAGCCGTACATTTCCACGCGTGTCCAAGCCACTCATCATCGGTATTGCCGGCGGCTCCGGCAGTGGCAAATCGACCGTCGCCCGGAACGTCGCTGACGCACTCACGTCCCTGTCCGTCGCGTTTATCGACATGGATGCCTATTACAGAAATTTCACCACCCTCCCACTCGAGGAGCGCAGAAAAGTCAACTGGGATCACCCGGACGCCTTCGATTTCGACCTGCTCACCAATCACCTGTCCCGGCTCGCCGCCCGAAAAGCAATCCAAAAACCGATCTACGATTTCATCTCGCACCTGCGATCCGAAGATGCCGTTGCCGTCGAGCCGTCCGACGTAATTGTCATCGACGGAATCCTGCTCTTCGTGGACCAACGGGTTCGCGACCTTTGCGATGTAAAAGTGTTCGTCGACGCCGACGCCGATATCCGCCTCATCAGGCGCCTCGAGCGGGACATCTCCTCGCGAGGGCGGCCCCTCGACGAGATCATCGAACAGTATCTGTCAACCGTTCAGCCGATGCACCTTCAGTTTGTCGAGCCAAGCAAGCGCTACGCGGATATCATCGTACCACGCGGCGGGCACAACTCGATCGCCATCGAAATGATCGCCGCCAAAATCCGGCAGCGACTAGGTCACTCCACCCCGGGTCTCACAGCCCCGTAGGAATCCGCAGCCATCCTGAGAGCGAGCAGCGCTGATGCCTCGAGGTCGAACTCGACAGCCATCTCACCAAGCTCGTCACGGCCATGCATATCCTTTCGCCTGGCGACGCCATCGCAAAAAGCATGATGCCGGATATACTCCCTGCTCGCATGCCAGAGCATGTTTGCCTTATGCCACCAGGCAGCATCGCCAGGGCCTGGCGACTTGTTTGCCGCCTTCTCGTACGCCACAACCGCAGCCGACAAACCGTCGTCGGACATTTTCACTACCTCGAGCGCCAACCCCTGTTCCGCGTCCGTACTGCCGTTTTCCATCAATCGCGCATAGCGCCTGTGCTGGCGACCGCACTCCGCGGCAGAACGATAAAGGGAATCGGCATTCTCGAGAATCGTCCCACCGCGCGCCGCCATTAACCGCGGCGTCGGAACACCGACTGCATGAAACCGGATGACCGTGCATCCATCTCCCCGATCAGTTCGAGTTCGCCCTTGTCGAGCCACATTCCTCCACACTCGGGACACTCGTCGATTTTTACACCCCGATGCTCGCGTTCCCCCAGTGTACACCCGCATTTGGGACACTTGTTGGAGTGCGCCGTTCGCTCCTGCTTCGTCCGTTCCTCGTCGAGACGAGCCCGCCGGTCCTTCATCAACTCGGCGTCGTGCCGAGCGAAATATTCGTCCTCATTCCGGCTTGGTTTTTCTTCAGTCGCCATTCCCTTCTCCTCGCGGTGCGTTGACAATGGACAGTCTTGCTTCCCTGACAGCGTGTGGAAGTATTGACCTCACCCATTGCAAACGGAAGTGCAGCGGGAACTGTCCTCATCGTCCGTGCCGGCCACCCCCACGGTTTGACTCGGCCCGCTTCACTGCAACAAGTTGAAAGAATGGTCCAATCAGGAGCAGTATCGGCCGCGCCACTGATATCCCGGCCACGAGATTGTAGACTCGCGCGAACGCTCTGCGAACGCCTCTCGAACTCGCGACGTCGTCGTTCGGGATCGGAGGTACCCGCATCTCGGCGTCGAACTGTGTGTATCTCCGCAGCAGCCGGTCCAGCTCCGATGGAGAGAGAAGGCGCGTTCCGGAGTAATCGCGGCCGCTTATTTTCTTCACGTACGCGTTCTGATAACGCCGGGGCAGCCAGCCGACTCCCCAGACGCGTACGTGCGGCTCGGGGGCGATACTGAACCTGTTCGGCGTCGAGCACGCGAAAGCACCCCCGGATGCGATAACACGGCTCAACTCCGAGAGCACCCGCTCGAGGCGCTCAACGTGCTCCACCACATCGTACATCACCACCCCGCGGATACCTGCATCCGCAAGTGGAAGCGCCTCGGCATTTGCGCACGCAAGTGTCGCACTCCCACCACCACGCTCGATGAGGCGTCTGGCGACAACAAGTACCGACATTCGGTTGTCGATTCCGATTCCCGGTTTCGCTGCTGCACCTGCCGCGGTGAGAAAGCCACCAAGGCCGCACCCCAGACCGAGAAAGGTCCCCTGCCCGGTCACGGTGTTGAGCCAGCCGTCGATTTCGACGCGCAGACGCGCTGGCGCGACAAGCGATTGTCGTGTGCGGACTTCGGTATCATAACGCGACCACCCGTCGGTGCCCTCGCGCACGCTGAAAAACGCGCGGACAAGCTCCTCATCCGACTTGCCCGCAGCATCCGCCGCGATCCCGCGCGCCATAGAATTATCATCCCGCACGAAACTGTCGGCGCACGGTGGGTAGCGAAGGTCGGGAATACCGTCAATGACTTCATACATCGCCGCGCAGCCCAGGCATTCGAGACTCTTGTCGCTGGCCGCAAGCTGTGCGCGACATGCCGGACAACGCCAGATCATGGCCGTGCCCGGCCAGTAGAACGAAGACGGAAAAATCGGCAGCTACGTACTTCTTCTTCCCACAATAAAATATTGCGGAACGACGTTTCTGATCAGGAAGCGGAGCGGCGCATATCTGCTGATCGTCTCCCAGCTCTGCCGCAATCTTTCGTTGCGGTCGCCCAGTTCTCCCACCTCGAACCACGGAAGCATAACTTCGCCAACATTGCGGAACACCGACAATAGCTCGCTTCTCGACAGGAGCCGCGCCTTGTACGGAGTGTGCCGAACGCGCTTGGCCACCGATTCCATCCACGATCGGGGAAGAAGACCAAAACCCATTATTCGAACATGTGGCTCGGGCAAAACACTGTATCTGTTATTGGTGGTGAAGAAGAAAGCGCCACCGCTTCGCAGCACCCGCATCGTCTCATCGCGCATCGCTGCCGGACTGCGTACGTGTTCGACGACGGCGTCAGCGACCACCGCGTCAAATGCCTCGGGCCGAAACGGAAGCGATTCCGCATTCGCGCAAATCAGCGGAACGTTCACGCTTTTTTCACGCAGGTTCTGCTGACCCATGACCAGCCACCGAAGCGCAACGTCAACGCCGACGACGCGGTCGAACGCTGTACTTGCGGCGATGCACATTCCACCCGTCCCGCAGCCGAGGTCCAGTAATTCGCGGTTTGTAACTTCCGGATACCTCATACGCAGCTTGCGCAGCATTCCCGCGCCGCGTCTCGCAGCGGCTGCCATCGCGTTGATGTAACGGGAATGCAATTCGGGCGGACTTTCCGGGGTGAGCACGTAGTAAGCGCGGACCATATCGGTAAACGATCGGCCAGGTGCTGAAAATCCCTCGATCTTGCCGATCTCGTCGGCGACGCTGATGTACGGGTCGGGTTCAAGACGAAAGTCAGGGATCCCGTACCGTACGGGGTATGTGCGCAGGCACGTCTGGCAGACATAAGAGGCCTCGCGCCGGTCCAGCTCACCGTGGCATCCGGGGCAGGCAAGTATCGCCTCAAGCCACCCTACCGTCATGACGAAGTTGGTTTCACGGCCGGGGGAAAGTTAACTTGGCAGCACTCTTACAGGATTTCGATGGCGGAAGTTATTCCCCCCGCGAGCGGTATTGAAGCCGACAAGCGTCCCAGTTCAGATTCAGTCAGCGTCATTCTCGTTGCCATCGGCAGTCTTTCGCATATAGACCGCGCGCTCCGGAGTCTTGAGAATCAGCGGAATGCCCCTGAATTCGAGACGATTGTAACCGCCGACCCGGAACTCGGCGATCTGGGCCCTCTGCGGGCGAAGTATCCCGGCATCCTCATGATTTCCCGCGACGGATGCCGGACGCCGATCGAGCTGACGACGGCAGGCCTCGAGGCCTCGACTGGTGATCGCATCCTGCTCACCGAAGACAGCTGTGTCGCCACTCCTGAATGGGTGGGTACGCTCGCGGCGACTCAGTGGCGCAACCGGGCGGCTGTCGGAGGCCCCATCGAGCCGATGCCGAATGCGTCGCCGGCAATGTGGGCGTTTTTTTATGTTGATTTTTTCAGGTACATGCAACCTCTGGAGGGCGGCGTGTCGCCCTCGCTGAGTGTCTGCAACGTTTCGTACCACCGTTCGCACCTGACGGAAATCAAATCACTCTGGTCCAAAGGATTTCACGAGACCGAAATTCACCGGGCGCTCCAGCAGCGATTCGGCCCGCTCCATATCTGTGCAAACGCCGAGGTGCACGTGCGGCGGACAGTGAGCTTCGGCGACGCGGTATACGAGCGCTACGCATTCGGCCGCCTGTTCGCCGCAACGCGGGCAGTTTATGCAGGTACGCGACGGCGGCTTTTCTACCTGGCGTTCTCGCCCGCGCTACCCGTGCTGCTCATGGGGCGCATGACGGCGAGGGCTGTCAAAAGCGGCCCGATCTTCAGCATGTTCATTCGCGCGCTGCCTGCCCTGATCAGCATGGTGCTGGCGTGGACATGGGGGGAATGGCTTGGCTATCTCACCAAGCGGCGGCCGGCGCGTATTACCACCGCCCCCGAGACAGCAAGCTCCGAGGTGCGGCACTTACCGGTCGAGCAATCACGCAACAGCGCCATCGATGCGTAAAAGCGCGATGATGTCGTCGCGCGCTGCGGCCACCGCGATACTTTCGCCTGCCGAAATCGGTGCAGCACCGCCCTCGAGCGCCGCCGAATAAAACCGGGCAACCAACTCCCTGAGCCCGGGAAAAGCGGATTCACTTCGCATCGCCCGGCGCGTGAGATTTCCCGTCGCGGCGACGAGCGTCGACGCCGAAACCGTGAATGGCCGCGTCGCCTTTCTCATCCGCGAGACCTTGCCTGGCTCTACCACCGCGAAGCCGTGATATAAATCGGCGTGGATTGAGCCGCCGTCGCCGGCAAGGCGCAGCATGTTGCACGTCGGGCGGGTTGTAGTCGACAGCTGAACAGAAAATGACACGCCACGGGCGGTACCGATAATGTGAATCTGGCCCGGCGCCGCGCGGACGCCGAGCCAGCGCATTCCCGACAGTCCACCCGGAATCAGTCTCTCTCCCAGTGCAAGCGGATGAGGCAATATGTCGAATGCGAGTTGATCCCTCGCCATTTCTGAACCGCCCTCCGCCCCGGCAGAGGAGATCTCTGCAGAGAACTGGCGCAGGGGAGCAATGCGATCACGAAGCGCCGCCGCGCGAAGCGTGCCTTGCTGAAATAGGAACTGATGCACAGGACAGAGCAGCACACCCGCCGAAGCCGCGCGCGAATGAAGCTCGGCCACAATCCCGGCCGTTGCGGCAAGAGGCTTCTCAGCGAGGACGTGGCGGCTCGCGTCGAGCGCGGCGGATATGATCGCTTCCCGGCGTGCGGGCGGTGTGCACACGTGAACGACGTCGACCGACGAAATCGCTTCGAGCGGCGACCTCGCAACGCGCGCTCGGCAGGTGTCGGCGAGCTTGAGCGCGCGGGCGGGATCGGCATCTGCAATGACGACTACATTTCCACCTGCCCGATGGACCGCATCGGCATGCCAGCGGCCCATCAGGCCCGCGCCGATAATCGCAGCGCGCAATGGATTCCCGGCCCGCATCTGGGTCAACTCGGGCTGGCGGGCACCGTTGTTTTTTCCGCACCCGGGTAGGCAGCCAGGGTAACACGGTGCCCCGCCTCAGCAGCTTCGTAGCAGGCGTTGATGACCTCGAGAGCGTCGCGTCCGTCCAGAGCCGAGGCTGGAGGCTGGCCGCCACTCGCGAACGCCGCGAGTGAGCGCTCGAGCACATGGCGCGTTGACACAACGCGCGGCTCCTTTGGGTTTCGCGCGAGCATCGTGCGCTTGTTTCCCACCTCGCGCCATGCGAGCCCGGACACACCGTAATCGATTCGCATGTGCGGAACTGTGCTTCGGTAAAGGCCGGCGCTGACTCGCGCGCGTCCGCCGAACGAAGCACGATACGAGGCCGTTCGGGTGTCCGCGCGAAGCTCAAAGTACTGAGTTTCTCCCTTACAGAGGCGATGCTGGAGAATCTGCGCAAGGCGTCCACGCGAGAACTCAAATGAAACGATGGCGACAGCGTCAGCCCCGACGTCCGCGCCGGCCGCCTGTGCTCCACACGCAGACATGGTCGCCGACACTGCGTGCGGCTTTTCGCCGAATAACGCAAGAACGTAGTCCACCAGGTGCACGCCTCCCTCATGGAGCGTTCGGCGCTGCATGCGGCCACGCCATCCTTTTTCCATCCACGGGGCCATGTCCATGTGCTGCCACAGTTGCGCAAAGACTATCTGATCGCCTTTTAGCCCGCCAATCTCGTCGAGGACCGCTCGAAAGATCGGCATCTCGCGGAACTCGTGGTTCAGTGCAATGCGACGACCGGCGGCGTCTGCTGCTGCAATGACCGCGTCCGCTTCGTCGAGAGTGGATGTGAAGGGTTTCTCGCATATCAGATGGCAACCGGCCGCGATTGCCTGCAGGCAAATCTGCACGTGGCTGTCAGGCGGTGTGGCGACGATCAGCACGTCGGGGCGTGCTTCGGCCAACATCTTGTCGAGGTTGTCAAATATGGGAACGCCCCAGGTTTTTGCAGCGTTTGCGCGTCGCTCCGCGTCGAGATCGCAAGCTCCGACGGTTTTGATCCCGGCCATCTGTGCAAGCGCTGGCATGTGCATCTGAAATCCGGCTTCACCGAGGCCGAGAACTGCTATTGTTGAAACGTTCATTGGGTCGAGGAGGGCTGATTGACGTTAGTGGCAAGGCGGGAACCGCAGCGCGATGTGATGCGCTGAGAAGAACGTAACCGCCTCATATCAGGCGGGACGCCGGCATAGAGCAAAGATGGTTCTTCCCAGGGGCAGTTGCCATCCACGCCGCAACGCGCGGCCTTCGAGCGCCAGCCACCTTCGCTTCGCGATACCGGCGAGACTTCGTGTCGAGCGCGGCTCGGAGAGAATGCCGTGATACTCCGAAGACTGACTGTGTCGCGCGCGCATTTCACGGGGAATCTCCGCCAGCCCCAGCAATGCATTGACGCGACCCAGAGTTTCGATGTCGAATCCCGCTGAATCGACTCGGAGCCGCAGGAGTTCCGGGGTGTACTTTCGAAAGTTGTAATCGCGGTCGTCCCTGGCCCGAGGGAATGCCTGTGCGTTTGTGCGGATCAGAAGAACACCGCCGGGCTTCAACACCCGAAACATTTCGGATAGCGCGTCGCTGTCTCCTCCATCGAGCGGAAGATGCTGAAGCACATCGAACGTGATTATCAGATCGGCGCAGGCATCCGGATGTGACAGCGCTGTTGCAGAGGCTTGTACTACCTGATGACCGAAATTGCGAGCAACGGTCAATCCTTCTCGCGAAACATCGAGACCAGCTGCCGTCCACATTGGCCTGTGCCCCTGAAACCATGCGATGGTCTGACCCGACCCGCAGCCGGCGTCGATGAGCAATCCACGCTCTGGCAAGCGAGCGTCGTCGAGCAGCGAGCCTCCGATGTCCCGCATTGCTGCGTTCCACCAGGAGTCCGCTTCGAGCAGCCGCATACGCGCGTAATACTGGGGCGAGAATATTCTCGGGGGGTCAGTGGCTGGCACAACGCCACTGCCGGGCCGCATGCCGCGTTGGCTTCATCGTCGGGTCGGAAAGGTTTGTGAAACGAAACACTGCTCGCTGTCAAAGATATAGGTCGGTAGAAACACGTCCCCGGGACACTGGGGGCCACACCCTCGACTACCATCCGAGCGCGCCCGAGACCAGGCCCCGAACAGTGCGCCCGACTCGACGAAGTCTGAGGTAACGGGAGAAGGCGGGCGTTCCGAAACTTTCCAGCTGCGCCTGATTGCGGAAGTAGTACATGTCGATCCTCGGGACCAGATGTGAATCAACCGGTCCGTCATCGATCTCGCGAAGCTCAGTCGTCACCGCGATGTTGTACGCAGCCGCGGCAGCTTGAACCACCGCGGCGTTAAAGTCTCCATAAGGGTAGCAGAACGATTGCGGCCTGATGCCGAGCTCGGCGTCGATGTCGTCTCCGGCACCCACGATCTCGTCGTGGAGCCGCGACGGGGTGATACGGCTGAGGAACGGATGAGACCGGCTGTGTGCCCCGATCTCGATACCGTGCCCCGCGGCGCGAGCAATTCCCGCCCAGTCGAGCAGCGGAAGCGTTGGAATGCCGGGTGAGCGCTCCGAACCTGACCAGGCGTTGGTCTTGCCCACGTTTCCCGGAACGACGAAAAGTGACGCCGGAAATCCGTACTCACGCAGCACCGGCAGCGCGACGTCGTCGAAATTCCGAAACCCATCGTCGAAGGTCAGGGCAACCGCGGTGCCCTTTGCTGAAGCGAGTATGGACCGAAGCGGCACGACCGGTATTCCCCGTCCGCTCAGCCATTTCAAATGCATCCGGAAGCTCACCGGATCGACGGATATTGCAGATCCCGAATCGTCGATGGAATGATAGGTGAGGACCGCCTTCAAACCCGTGAACCTCTTCCCCCAGGGCCGGAACGCCCCGCGTGGGCCCGGGCCACAATGTCGAGATATTGTGGAAGCACCGCACTCTCGGTCCATCGATCGACGTACAAGCGATATTCGTTTGCTGCCTTGTCTTCCTGATACGGACGATCGTGCTGAAGACGACGCATTGCGGCGATGAGGTCATCGCTGGTATCAAACAGTTCGCCCACTCCGGGCTGAGCCATGATCTCCGGAAACGGCCCAAGCCTTCTGGCAATCACCGGCGTCCGCTCCCTGAACGACTCGATGATTATCACGCCAAACGTCTCAAAGCACACCGAAGGCACGATGGTGCTGACGGCGTGCCGATAATATTTCCCGAGCT
Source organism: Gemmatimonadaceae bacterium (assembly GCA_037721215.1). Lineage (NCBI taxonomy): Bacteria > Pseudomonadati > Gemmatimonadota > Gemmatimonadia > Gemmatimonadales > Gemmatimonadaceae > Gemmatimonadaceae bacterium. Next base: position 5,581 of record JBBJNV010000040.1, on the reverse strand, counting down.
GGTCGGGTGGCAGTCGCCCCAGAAACGAGACCTGGTCGAGCCCCGCCGCCAGCGAAGTGAGCGCAGCCCCATGACTACCTTCACCAGCGATCAGCAGATGGCTTCAGGATACTGTCTGAACAAGGCAATCACCTGATCCAGTCCCTTTATTGTTTCCGGGCGACCAACGGCCAAAATCTTCCGCGCTCACGGAAATCGCCGACCCCGATGGGTCTACCGAGTGATACGTGAGGACTGCTCGCACGCTCATGTGCGCGCACGCGCAACGATGTCGAGATAACGCGGAACCACCACACTTTCGGACCAAAGGTCAACGTAAGCCCGATAGGCGCTGCACGCTTTCTCCTCCCGGTAGGCCGGGTCGGACTGCAGACGGCGCATTGCGCTCAGCAGCTCAGCGTCGGTCTCGAACAACTCTCCTCCGTCAGATTGTCGCATTATCTCGGGGAATGGGCCGAGTCGCCGCGCAATAACCGGTGTTCGTTCCTTGAAGGATTCAATGATGATGATCCCGAACGTCTCGTAGCACACCGATGGAACGATGGTCGCAACAGCGCGGCGGTAGTAGCGTTTGAGATCCTCTAGCGGTATGCGCCCCAGAAAAATCACTTGCTCGTTTCCGTCGGCGAGGGAGCGAAGCGCGCCCGCGTGATTTCCATCGCCCGCGATTAACAGGTCAGCGTCCGGATACTGTCTGAACAACGGGATGACCTGATCCAGTCCCTTGATTTTCTCGAGGCGTCCAACGAACAGGAAGTAGGGTCGCGCATGAGGCGGCGGAGAGATGGCTTCTGGCGTTGCGATCGTCGCTGGCGGATCCGGATCGGGGAGAAAGTTCGGCATCACTTCCATAACGCGCGGAAATCCGAACTCGTAGTGTTTGTCCCTGCTGAACTCGCTCATCGCGATGAACGCATGGATGTGGCGAAGCTGGTCGTTGAGATAGCTGGTCCACCGCCACAACTGGGGTGGGCGCCTGTAGTGGAGCTGACAACGGAAGCATTCGCGATGGTCGCACAGTTCGCGGTTATGCCTCCGCAGCACGTGGGTCGGACACACCAGCCAATGGTCGTGCGCCATGTAGAGCCGCGTTGCGACGCCGCCGTAGGACAGCAAGCCGGGTCCGCCAACGAGAGACGGGTTCTGGAAGTTGATGACGTCGAAGCGGCCGTCGCCGAGGATTTCGCCGAGTTTGCGGGCGTTCAAGGTGGGACGTCCGGTCTGCTGGGTCAGCAGCAGGGACAACGGCGCGGCGCCGGATTCGATGGCGATGACTTCGACGCCGTCGTTTCGCACGGGCGCCGGTGGTGCCGGACCGTCGTGTAGTGTGTTGTAGGCGTCAATGTCATGGACGACCGTCACATGGTGTCCGCGGTTCACGAGAGCGCGCGCAAGACGCTGCGTCGCCACCGCGTCGCCACCGAAACTATAGGGCGGATAGAACGTCGTGGGAAAGCAGAAGCGTAGCGGAGTCGTCATGCAGCACACTCCTGCTGGAGCACGCCTTCAGACTGGTCTCTCTCCATGCGGTGGGGCGGCGCTCCAGACTGGGTGCGGAATTATCATAGCTGAATCGGTCTAACGGAAGTGCCAGAATGCCACTCAGCCCGGCGTTTCGCGCAAACCTCCGGCCTCGGCACGGCCTGTAAACATGCGGACGTCGCAGCGAACATTTTTTGATGGCATTTGACAAAACGTGCGGACTTCCCATTGACGACTGTAACACGAGCCGCGAGTATTTACGACACGTTGCCCGACAGGCGCAGCATCCATGCCTGCTGCGAGTCGCGGCTTGCGCGCAACCTGCCAGCGATCCGTCAATACATCCCATCCGTTCCAACCTCGACCATGACAGCGGCGCGGCAGCAGATAGGTGTTGGCGGCTTTCGAACGTCTGCCCGCGCGAAAGAACTTGTGATGCAGGTGCTCGATAGCAACCGGATCACATCCGGTCCGATGATGAGCCGGTTCGAGGCCGAGATCGCGGAAATGCACGGCTGTCGCTTCGGGTTGATGAGCAACAGCGGGACAAGCGCCCTTCAGATCGCGCTCGCCGCGCTCAAGGAGACGTACGGCTGGGCTGACGGCGACGAGGTTATCGTTCCCGCGCTGACTTTTGTCGCAACCGCCAACGTCGTGCTCTACAACAACATGATCCCGGTGTTCGCCGACGTGGACCCGTGTCACTACACGCTTGACCCGGGGGCCGTGGAGCGCCGGGTCACGCCCCGCACGCGTGCGATCATGCCTGTTCACATTGGGGGTATGCCGTGCGATATGGATCCCATCCTCGAAATCGCGCAGAGGCATGGACTTCGAATTGTCGAGGATTCCGCAGAGACGATGTTCGCGAGGTACCGCGGGAGGCCAGTTGGATCGTTCGGAGATGTTGGCTGCTTCTCGACGTACGCCGCCCATATAATCACGACCGGCGTCGGTGGCGTGTGCACCACGAGCGATCCGGACTTGCTGGTGATGATGAAGAGCATCATGAATCACGGGCGCGACTCGATCTACATCCGCATTGACGACGACGCGGGCATGAGCGGCGCCGGCCTGTTTCAAGTGGCCGACCGGCGCTTTTCGTTCGTCCGGCTGGGCCACAGCTTCCGGGCGACAGAGATGGAAGCCGCGCTCGGCGTCGCGCAGGTTGAAGAAAAGGATGAACACTGGGCGAGGCGGCAGCGGACCGCCGCACGTTACCATGCCGCGCTGTCATCGCTGGGCGGCCGCCTTCAGCTGCCCTCAGTCAGACCCGAGACGGATCACGCGTACATGTTCTATCCTCTCGTGTTGACCGACCCGTCGTTAACTCGTGCGAGCGCTATTCAGTTTCTCGAGGAGCGCGGAGTCGAGACGAGATACCTGCTTCCACTCATCAACCAGCCGGTCTATCGGTCGATGTTCGGAAACCTGGACGCCGAGTACCCGGTGGCGGCGCGCCTCAACGAGACCGCTTTTTATGTAGGTTGTCACCCTGAAATGACGGACGATGACGTCGATTATGTCATCGACTGCCTGCAAACATTCTTCAGCGATCGCCCATGATTTCATCAAGTCCGAAAGTGCAATCCAGAAAGAAACCGCTCGCCGCCAGGAGGGACAGCAGCAAGCCGCGACCCGTACGCTGCCAGATCTGTCGCGAACCGACCATACCTGGCCTCGACGTCGGACCACAACCAGTTGGCGACCTCGTGCTCGGCGGGGCTCAGCTCAATCAGCCCGAAACGTTCTACCCAATGCAGCTTCATCATTGCCCGAGGTGCGGATTGACGCAGCTCGGGTATATCGTGAATCCGCGCATCGTCTACAAGAATTTTCCGTTCGTCAGCGGGACGACTCAGACGGCAACGCGGCACCTGCAGAGCCTCCCGCCGCGGCTCGTCGGGATGATGGGGCTTACCGCTCAGTCCTTCGCTGTGGACATCGGGTCGAATGACGGAACGCTTCTGAAAGCGTATGTGCCGTTCGGCGTGAAGCACCTGGGCGTTGATCCTTCCGGCGACCCCGTGCGAATAGCAAGGGAACAGGGCATTCCGACGATGCACGCTTTTTTCGACGATGACTCAGTATCGGAGATAATTGCCGAGCACGGCCGGGCGGATGCCATAACGGCCTGTGGGGTGTTCGGCCACATCGCCGACCTCGCCGGCCTGATGGCAGCGGTTAAGCGACTGCTGGCGCCGGGCGGCGTGTTCGCTACGGATTCCCAGTACTGGCTCGACACCATGGCGCGGCGGCATTACGACAACATGTTTCACCAGCATCTGCGATACTACTCCGTGAAGCCGCTAGCGCACCTGTTCGCTGACTACGGCATGGAGGTTTTCGAGGTTGAGAGGTCGGAGGTGTACGGCGGCTCGATTCGCGTTTTTGCCGGCCACTCCGGGGAGCACGCCGCTACTCCGGCGGTCGCCGAGCTGCAGCGCGACGAGGCTGAGGCCGCGTTGTACGACCGCGCAACCAACGAGAGCTTCGCGCGCGACACGGCTCAACAGCGATCAAGGCTTTTCGACGCGGTTCACGCGCACGTCCGCGCCGGACGCAAGGTGATCGGAATCGGCGCGCCCGCCAAAGCGGCCACGGTCTGCAACTACTGCCGTCTCGGGCCCGAAATGATCGACTACATCACTGAGGTCAATCCGCTGCGGATGGGCAGGTATTTGCCTGGTGTCCACATTCCGATAGTGGACGAGGAGCACATGTTCAAGGATTCGCGCCCGGCCGACGCGGCGGTGCTGTTTGCGTGGAATTACCACGACGAGATCGTTCCACGGCTAAGGCAGCGGGGATTTGCCGGCGAGATCATTCTTCCGTGAAGGCTTCGGGCGCAAGCGCCAGTGGCTCCGGCGCTGGAACTATCCTGTTTGGGGGCAGTGGCTTCCTCGGACCGTACATCCTTGGCAACTATCCTGAAATAATCTCGGTAGGGCGGACCGCACCGACGACGGGAAATCGTCACATCCACATCGATTCGTTGTCCGATCTCAGGCCACTGAACGGTGTGGATTTCGACAGCGTCATCTACATAATCGGAAATACCGATCACTACAATCTTGAGAAGGATTCGCTTGAACCCGGCGAACCGACGGCATTCGACTATCACGTGACGCCCTTTGTCCAGGCGATGGAGCAGCTTAAGCGCTACCCGATCAGGAAGCTCATCCACTTTTCCACCATCCTGCTATACGACCGTGAGCGGCTGTCGCTACCCGTAGATGAGCACGCGCCGATCGATCCGTACCGTACTCGCTATGTCCTGAGCAAGTTCATGGCGGAGGAAGCGTGCAAGTTCTACTCGGCCTGGGTCCCGATCATCAACGTACGGCTCTCGAACATCTATGGGCCGACGCGGCTGGAGCGGTACGATCTCATCCACGTGCTGATACGGAAGCTTCTCGACAACAGGTCGGGCTCCGTCTGGACGACCAGGCCTGAGCGCGATTTTATTTACGTCGAGGACGCCGCTCACGCAGTTGTGAAGCTGCTTGACGCCGACTATTGCGGGACGCTGAACCTTGGCACCGGAACTATGAATTCCGTGGGCGAGGTGGTGGATCTGCTGCGGGAGATCAGCGGATGTCCTATCGAGGTCGAGGGCCGCGAAGTGAATGGGCCCATGCAGTTCCGATGCGACATGCGCACGGTGAACTCGCTTATCGATTGGACGCCGCGGTATTCGACCGAAGCCGGCGTACGTCGCACTTATCAGCTGATGTCGGAATGGGCGCGGGCATAACGCTTGGCATAAGCGGGTGGCGCCTCCAGGGTCAACGCACCGGAATCGGCCGCTACGTGGCGAGCCTCCTCCAGCACATTGACCCACCGACAGCGCGGAACAGTTTTTCCCGTATCAACGTCTATACGCCGGCAGCGATTGATCGATCAGGACTTTATCTGCCGGATACGCTTGACACCACTGTTCTCGCTTCGACGCTGCCGATGATCGCGTGGGACAACCTCCGCCTCGGCCCGTCGGCACGGGAGAGCGTCGTTCTCTATCCCTCGTTCTCCAGGCCAGTGATAACCCGGGGAGCCTCCGTCGTCGTTACTCACGACGCCACGATGAGGGTTGTGCCGG
>JBBJNV010000039.1 GCA_037721215.1 Gemmatimonadaceae bacterium | reverse complement strand
CTATCCCCGTCCGGACCTGAAGACGCGTGCCCCGCGGCACGATGTCGCGGGATCACAACCGGCTCGCAGATGCCACCGCACAGAAGTGCGGCTTGCGGCCTCGTACCACCTCACAACCTTTAATGCCATTTCGTCCCTCCCGGACAGCGCAGGCCACGCCGCGTCGTCCAGTCGCCCCGATTCACCGTGGGCCGCAGGCCGTATCGCAGCAGCACATCGGCAGCCACACTGTACATCACGCTCCCAACGCCGCGCTTCTCATCGATTTCGACAACGTCACCATGGGGATTCGCTCCGATCTCCAGATGGAGTTGAAGAACCTTCTTTCGTCCGACATCATCAAAGGCAAGGTTTCGGTTCAGCGTGCATACGCCGACTGGCGGCGTTATCCGCAGTACATCGTTCCCCTTGCCGAGTCGTCGATCGACATGATCTACGCACCGGCGTATGGATCGGCGAAGAAGAACGCGACCGACATCCGCCTGGCAATCGACGCTCTGGAACTGGTATTTGTTCGTCCCGAGATCGGCACATTCATACTGCTGTCCGGCGATTCCGATTTCTCGAGCCTGGTCATCAAGCTCAAGGAATACGGCAAATACGTCATCGGTGTTGGAATTCGCGAGTCGTCCAGCGACCTGCTGGTAATGAACTGCGACGAATACTACAGCTACAACGCTCTTGCCGGCCTCGTCAAGAACAACGAAGAGGAAGTCGTCAAGCGGGATCCCTGGGAACTGGCGGCCGAAGCGGTTCAGCGCATGAAACGAAACGGCGATGTGATGCGTGCTGACCGGCTCAAGCAGGTCATGCAGCAGATGGACAGTTCGTTCGATGAAAAGGATGTAGGCAAATCCAAGTTCTCGCTGTTTGTATCAGAGGCGGCGAGAAAGGGGTTGCTGTCACTCACCAAGCTCGAGAACGGTCAGCTCGAAGTTGATCTGCCCTCTCCCGCCATTGACGAGGTGGCCGGCATCGAGGTCGCGGGCGGCGATCTGGCAAGCCTGTCTCCGGTTTCTCCGGCTGCGGTAAGCGGATTCGAAGCGCTCGACGATGCAACCCGGTCGAGACGTGGTGGCCGCGGTGGTCGCGGCCGGTCGCGTGATCGTGGTGATCGCGGGGCGTCCGATCAACGTCCGCGTGAGGCGGTCACCGCAGTGTCAACGCCACCGGCTGCGACAGGCGAAGATGCGCTGGCGGCACCTGCCGTTGCCGCCGATGATCAGCAGCCGATGGAGACAACGCCGCCGCCCGTACAGGCCGCCCGGCCAGCGCCTGCGCCACGCACGCAAAGCGCGGCGGACGATGACACGGGAGCCACAGGGATGCGTCTCACGCGCGACGAAGCGTTCGACCTTGTGCGGCGCGCCGTTGCATCTGTGACCGGTGGCGAGAGAGCGGTGCCGTCAAGCCGCGTGCGTGCGGCTGCGCGATCGCTTCTTGGCCGCAACAGTGAGAGCCTCAGCGAACGGAATTTCATCCGGATTCTACACGACGCGCACGATGGGGACCTCATCGACCTCAGGCGGCGGGGCAGCGATTATGAAGTAGCAGTTGCCGTTTCCGCACCGCCCGTCGATCTGCAGCTCGAAGCAGCGGCCACCGCGAATGCACCTGTCGTGAAGCCGAACGCTCCAGCACCAAGAGGAATGGGAGCGCGTGGTATCGGCCGCGGCCCGATAGCCGGAAAGGGAATGATGCCCGCTAATCTGTTGAACGTGGGCGTTGTTGGAGGCAATCGCGGTACCAGCGCGATGACCGCTCAGTCTTCGGCCGTTTCGCAAACCGAGCTCAACATCCCGCGTGAATCGCCGCCGGTCGCAAATGAGGTTGCTGCAGCAGACGCCAGCCGCGCCGCGGTGGAGCCGGTAGAAGCCAAGGGAGTGAAGACCACGCGGAAACGAGGCTCGACCGCAAAGAAATCACCTGCAAAAGCGAAATCAAAAACTGCCGCGCCGGCAACGCGGGCAGCATCGGCCTCCGCGTCCGCTAAGTCGTCGGGAACAACCGATGCCGGTGGCGTGCCGGCCCGTGAGCCTGCATCCACACGTAAACGGGCGGCCAGTTCAGCAAAGAAAAAGACTCCGGCCAGGGGTACCACACGGCAAGCTACAGAGTCGTGACCGCAACAACGGCCCGTGCACACAGCCCGGGCCGTTGAGCTTACATGGCCAGAATTCTGCAAAGCGGTTTTTACGATCGCGAAACCGAGGTGGTCGCGCAGGAACTACTGGGTGCGCTGCTCGTCTCTGAATCGCCCGCGGGCAGGTCGAGTGGAATGATTGTCGAAACCGAAGCTTACCTGGGCGAACATGACGAAGCGTGTCATGCCGTTGCAGGCATCACGCATCGCACCACGCCACTTTACGGGCGGCCGGGTATTGCGTACGTGTATTTCATTTACGGAATGCACTGGTGTTTCAACGCGGTCACGCGAGCGGAGGGCTTGCCGAGCGCGGTGCTTGTTCGTGCGCTGGAACCTGTCGAGGGAATCGCGCTGATGCGGCTGAGGCGGCCGCGCGCATCGCGCGATGTCGATCTCACCAACGGTCCCGGGAAGCTGTCCGCCGCCCTCGGCATCGACGGTTCGATGAATCGTTATCCGCTGCAACGCCGACCGCTGGTGATACGTGAAGGCGAACGTGTTGACGCGACATCGATTGAAACGACGCCCAGAATCGGCATTACACGGTCAGCCGACTGGCCACTTCGCTACTTCATTCGTGGCAATCCGTATGTGTCCCGATTTCCGCGGGCGCGAAACACAGCGTCCGCGCATGGCTATCGCTAGCGAACGCCCTCTCTTGACCCGCTGAAGTTGTAACGAACTCCCGCTTCAAAGAAACCGAGCGGCCGATCGTTGAGGAGAAAGCGCGAACCGCCCGGCACGACGGACGCCTGTCCGAATACCGCAAGCCGCTGGAACTGAGCCTGCACTCCGGCCATGCCAAGAAATCCGGCCTGACTGCGTCGCTCATCGGTGCGCTCGTAAACGGCGTCATCGATAGCGTCTTCATCAGCGGCGAGCAGAGGGTTCGCCTCGCTGACGCCGTTGAGGCTTACGCCGATTCCAGCATAAGGACGCACGCGTCCGAATCGCTTCGGAAATGCGAGCGCGGCGACTCCAATCCGTCGGAGATCGCGCACTTCCACGGTACGGCTGCTGTTCTCCGCACTGGGATCGAATACTGCCGACATGGCGTTCAGATTTATCTGGTCCGAAGTCGGCGCAGTTTCGCTTTTTCCGAGGGTAGGGGTGAAGGTGGATACGCCACCTTTCAATCCCCAGAACCATGAGTCGTCGAAGTAGCGGCCCTGTTGTGCATTCTGGGCCAGGCTGGCAGCAGGTGCCGATGCCGCAAGGAGAAAACCGGCCAGTAACAATCGTGTTGCTCGCATTGTACTGATGCCCCTGCCGGTGGGAACGGGCCCCCGGCTGTAGGTGCGAGGGCCGCACGATTCTCAGACTATTCCCAGTTTTCCTCCCACGCTGCGAAACGCAGCGACCGCCTGGTCGATATCGTCCCGCGAATGAGCCGCACTCAGCTGGCACCGAACACGCGCCTGACCCTGCGGCACCACTGGAAAGCCGAATCCCGTAACAAAGACGCCCTCATCCAGCAACATGTCACTCATCCGGATTGCAGTCGCAGTTTCACCAACGATGATGGGCACGATTGGCGTGTCACCGGCAAGTGGCTTGAAGCCCGATTCGATTATCTGTTCGCGAAAGTAGGCGGCGTTGTCGCGGAGCGTTGCAACCCGCTCCGGGTGGGCGCCCAGAAATTCGATCGACGCGAGCGCGCTTGCCGCAACCGTGGGTGGCAGCGCGTTGGAGAACAACTGCGGCCGGGACCGCTGCGTGAGCATGTCGCAAAGTGCCGCCTCTCCCGCCACGAATCCGCCTGCCGCACCGCCCAGCGCTTTTCCGAGTGTGGATGTAATGATGTCGACCTCGCCGACAACGCCGAAATGTTCGGCCGTGCCTCTTCCGTTCTCGCCTAAAACGCCGGTGGCATGTGAGTCATCCATGACCACGATTGCGTCGTGTGCCCGCGCGATCTCCAGAATTTCGGGGAGCCGGGCAATGCTGCCTTCCATGGAAAACACGCCGTCTGTCCAGATGATGCGGCGCTTTGCATCGCGTGCCGATTCGAGCTTGGCAACAAGGTCCGCCATATCCGAGTGCGCGTAGACCGCAGTGCTGCACTTCGTGATTGCCTTTGCGAGCCGGAGAGAATCTATGATCGATGCGTGATTGAGCGCATCGGAGACCACGAAGTCACCTTGCTCGACAATGCTGGCCGTCAGTCCCTCGTTGGCATTCCAGGCAGAGACGTATGACAGCGACGCTGCCGTGCCGACGAGGCCGGCGATCGCTGCCTCCAGCTCGCGGTGGATGGTAAACGTGCCACAGATGAACCGCACGCTGCCGGTGCCGGCTCCGTAACGTTCGAGGGCGTCGATACCGGCCTGTACAACCGAGCGTTCGTCGCAGAGCCCGAGATAATTGTTGGAGGAGAATATGAGCACATCGCCCCTCCCCTCCATCTGTACGTGCGCCGATTGCGGAGAATCGAGATAGTTGAGCCGCTTGTACACGCGGTCGGTTTTCAGTTGCTCGATACTGGCGGCGAGCGCCTCGTGAAATTTCCTGTTCAGTGCCAAAGGACGTTCCCGGTTATGCGATTTCGAAGATTACTTTGCCCGCATCGCCCGATTTGATTGCGGCGATCGCGGCGTCCGCTTCCGACATCGGGAATCGATGGGTGATAACCCGGGCGGGGTCGAATGCACCGGCTCGCAGGAAGCGAGTCATCTGATGCCACGTCTCATACATACGCCGCCCCACTACGCCATAAATGGTGATTCCCTTGAAAATCACTTCCTTCGGAAGGTCGATCTCGATGGGCTTCACCGGAATCCCCAGCATCTGAACACGGCCGCCAACACGAACAAGCGCGAACGCCTGGTGAATCGCGGATGGGACGCCCGACATCTCGAGCACTACATCCACACCGAGCTTGTCTGTTGCACCCATCACGATCGCTTCCGCTTCGGGAGGACGAACCGCGTGATGAGCACCCATTTCCGTCGCGAGCTCGAGCCGCCGGGGATTGACATCCGACGCGATGATTCGGGAGGCGCCAGCGGCGCGACAGATTCCGACCGCGAAAAGACCGATCGGTCCGCAACCGGTGATGAGTACCGTTGCTCCAGGAATGTCCGCCGTCAGCGCAGTGTGGAATGCGTTACCCATAGGATCATGAATGCCGCCGACATCGTAACTGATGTTGTCATCGAGATGCCACACATTCGTTGCCGGCATTGCGATGTATTCGGCGAAGCAGCCATCCCGGTCGACGCCGATGATTTTCGTGAAGGGGCATACATGCGCATTGCCCGTTCGACAGAGGAGGCACCGACCATCGACAATATGTCCTTCGGCCGTCACGCGGTCGCCTTCCCGCACGTCAGTGACGAGTCGCCCGACATCGACGACATCGCCGGCAAACTCGTGACCGACGACGAAGGGCGGCTTGCATCGGCTGCTTGCCCAATTGTCCCAGTCGAAGATATGCACATCGGTGCCGCACACACCGGCGCGGCGGACACGTATCAACACTTCGTCTTCGCGGATCCGTGGCTCGGGTACGTCCAGCAGTACGAACCCCGGACCCGCAGATTCCTTGACCAGAGCTTTCACGAATACACCTGGTCGATGTTGTTGCTGCCGTTAAAAGTCACAATGCTCCGGATTGTCGATGCGAGAACGAGATCACGTCGATGTGATATCGACGCGCGTGCAGGAGAAAGCTGTTGCGCGTTATTTCTGTTGCTTCTATATTCGCGCGTGGTTACGAATTCAATGCGCGTGATGTTGATGATGTCGTAACCACGCGGGCCCGTTCGGACGCTCTGCAGCACTTGCTGGTTCCACCGGGGAGCTGGTGAGAGGTTCACTCCATTACGGAGAGATAACAATGGCAGCAGCAAAGAAAGGCGGTCGGAAAAGTACGGCGAAGAAAGGCGGGGCTCGCAAGAGCGCCACGAGCAGTGGAGGCCGCAAAGGCGCAACGAAAAAATCCACTGGCAGAAAAGCGACCGCGAAGAAATCTACTGCGAAAAAATCCGGTGCAAAGAAGTCCACCGCAAAGAAATCCACTGCAAAGAAGTCGTCCGGTCGCAAGAGCGCGACCAAGAAGACCAGCGCTCGATCAGGCTCAGGCAGGAAGTCGGCCGGACGGTAACAGTCTGCCGGATTGCCGCACGAAACAACAGAAAAGCCGGCCCGCGAGCCGGTTTTTCTGTCACCTGGAGTACCGCGCGCCTGCCAGCTCCACAATTCGATTGATCAGAGTGGGATACGCGATGCCGTCCTTCGCCGCCGCACTTGCGAACTCGCTCTGCTCCTCGAGATAGCAGTTCGGATTCACCTCTATCACGTAAATCTCTTCTTTTGCCGTAACCCGCAGATCGACCCGCGCGTAGTCCCGCAGGCGCAACGCATGGAACGCATCGATCGCAACCTGCTTGATCCTCGCGGTGAGGTCTTCCGGAATATCTGAAGGAAAGATGGATTTGGTTCCGGCAAACTCTTCTCCCTTGCCGTCGCCCTCATCACCCCACTTCGCCGCCCAGCTCGCGATCTTTGGCTTGCCCTCGGGATAACCGGTAAAGTCGAGCTCGATTATCGGCAGCGCCTTGACGTCACTGTTGCCGATGACACCGACGTAAAACTCCCGGCCATCGATGAATTCTTCGGCCAGTACCGGTGACTGGTACTCGGTCTGCAGCGAGCTGATCGCGTGCAGCAGATCCTTGACATCGTTGACGATCGATTTTTGAGTGATGCCGAGCGATGCGTCCTCTTGCGGCGGCTTGATGATCAGCGGAAACGAAATGTCGCCCGCCCAGTCGACATTGCCACGGAAAACGGTCGCGAAGCGTGCAGTGAGTATGCTGTGGAACGACAGCACCTTCTTCGTCAGGGTCTTGTCACCGGCGAGTATGAGACCCGCCGGACTCGAACCGGTGTACCGAAGGCCCAGCAGATTCAGGAGCGCAGCAACATTTGACTCGAGCGCACTCTTGCCACCAAACGATTCCGCAATGTTGAAGATCATGTCCGGCCGGTCGTCATTGAGTGACGATACCAGCGGTTGAACTGTATCGTCCACGACGAGACGCCGGCACTCATGCCCACCCGACTGGAGCGCATGTTCGAGTTGCTCGAGCACAGGATCGACTGGAGGTCCAAGAGCATCCTGAGTGTGCAGCAGCGCCAGTTTCATTCGTCGTCCTCGCCTCTGGAATCGATAGAGTTTGTGTGTCTGTAGTTCATCATTACCACCGTGCCGAACGCGGTGAGCTCAATCAGGGTCGATGCTTCAAGACTGCGCACCCGAAGTTCCAGCGTACTCGTGCGGGCCCGCAGAAATTCGATGAGCTGGCGCACGGTCGATGTACCTTCGCCCGTCCAGTACGCGATCCGCCCAACAATCTCACGCCGGTGCGAGGCAATGAATTCCGTCGCCGCCTGCCCCTCGGGTGCATCGGCAGCGCTCCCGAAAATATTCCTCAGATCACCATCGAATATCGCCGAGTCGTGAATCTGCAATTGTTCTTCGTTGTCGCGATAGTGCTCCTCGAGCGTGTATCGCATCGCGTGCACCGGCAGATCGTCGTCGGCAGGCTCACTGACCGCGGGCAGGTCGTCACCAACATCCGCCAGCACCCGGTCAACGTATTCCAGCTTCCGAAGCGCAGGCCACGTCGCATACTCCCGACGCCAGTCAATACCGGGCGTCAGCCAGACTGCAAAGGTCTCTGCGAAGTCCTCATCGGGATGCTTTTGTGCATACCAGCCGAGGATGTGCCGCACAAAATCGTGCGAGAATGGATTGGCCGCGTAACGGTCGCGATATGCGCGCGAGTACCGTCCGAAAGTCTCCAGCCAATCGGGCCGTTCATGCAGCCTGTAAGCGTAGTTGAACGCGTGTCCCGCCTCATGGCGCAGATATCTCATCGATTCTTCGTTGGATTCGACGCCTTCGGCAAAATCGTCTTCGATTCGCTGCAGCCGCGAATCGGCGAGGTAGAAAGGCACGCCGATGAGAGGCGTCCCGTCAGGACATCCCCATTGGTCGCTGAGATAAACAGGCGGACGGAAGGCGAGCCCAACCGCAGCGAGCTCGGTGTACAGCTGGTTTACCATCGCCTCCACGGGAGTGTCCGCAATGGACAGCCCGAGGTCGGAGATATGGCGCGCCATCAGGGACTGGCGCTCGCCCTCCCATTCGGCAATTGAATCATCCACGCCCGAACGAAGTCGCAAGGGCCGTACCGTGCAGCATTTGCGGCCTCAGCCGCGCTGCTACGCTACCCTGAAAGCCGGCTCGCTCTGCGACTCCGGAGCCGGGCCCCAGATGTAGGCCCGGAAAATGGACCGCACCTCGTCGCCGCCGCCGCGGGAGATGACAATGCCCATCGGCTCGTCTAAGGGCGTCTTATCGTTGGTGGGCAGAACAGCTTTGACTACTTTCCGAATCTTCTTCTTCATTAGATACTCTGGCAGTGAGTGCCCTGGTGATTCCCGGGCAATCAGTCCAGAAGCACTGCCGATGCCAACCAGCGCGGAATTTGCAACTCGTTGCCGCTGAAGATCTTAGCTCCCGCAGTTTTTTGCGAAGTGAGCGAACTGTGTCAGAATGACTCGCGGGTTATGAGACAGAGTGTGTCTGTTGGAAACGGCCCAGCCGCGTCGTTTCGAAGCAACACAGCTAGGCGACAGCTTTTCGTGCCAGGAAGCTCCTCGATGCAGTCCCGTCTTCCAACACCGAGATCTGCCAACCTTCGTAGCTCTTTCGAAGCTCTGCCAGCGACAGCTCAGCCCGGCCAGCGATGAGCGTATCCACCAGATGCACGCCGCCGTCACGCGTGGCGCTCTGCAGAATCTCAATGACCTTTTGACGCTGCTCGGCAGTAAGACCGGCAAATGCAGCGGGCGTACACACGACCGCACTTAACGGTTCAGCCGGCGCCCAACCCATCAATCCGGAAAAACTGCTCTCAACCCGCCCGCCAAGCAGTGCGACCTCAGAGGCGTCGAGGGCAGCATCACGTTCAGCGTAAGCAGAATCGATGGCAGTGACAGAGCATCCATGCGCCGCGAGATACAGCGCGGCATTCGATATTCCGGCGCCCGCTACTAGCACCCTCGAATCTGCCGGCGGGTGAACCTCCCGGGCGAGCGCACAGTCAGCGCTAAGCCCCCAGTGCTCGGGACGCAGAAATTCGTCCTGCTCCTTCAGCCGTTTGACCTCGTTCTTCCGCCACGTGGCATACGACGGGATTCGCAGCCGCTTGCGGATTATCCGGTCGACTTCATCACACAGCAACAGCTCAGTCATGCCCATCTGAGCGTCGGATTGCAACACCGCAACTGCCTCGTCGCCAATCTTGAGAAGCGTGGTACGGGATATCGAGTCCTTGTAGTTCTCGACTTCGTTCTCCACGAACACATCGTACTCGTGCTTTAGCGATCGCGGTGCTGACTGGGCCATCGGTTCGAGGCAGAGGTGATAAAGATTTCCCCGGCGTTGCGGAGGAACCTAGAGCCGGCGGGACGCAATGCAAGTAGTTTCTTCGAACCCCATTTGAACTCACATGCCCGAACTACCTGAAGTCGAAGAAGCGATGCTGAGGCTGCGCGGCGCAATCGAAGGGAAGACGATCGCGAGACTGCAAACACTGCATCCGTCATTTTCTCGCCAGCTCCCCGCCGCCAGCGCGCGACGATTGCGACAGCAGGTTGTCGAGCGGGTGGAGCGACGCGGGAAGCATCAGCTCATTCATCTCGGGAACAAGTCGATCCTGCACGCTCACTTCCGGATGAACGGCGACTGGCTGATTCAGAGTGGGAACGAGCCAGTGCACAAGTTCACGCGAGCGCTCATCGAGCTGACCGATGGCACACGGATTGAGCTCAACGATTCACGCGCGCTTTCGGCCCTGACGCTGCACGCCGCGGGCACGGATCCACTGCCTGACCTGGGCCCCGAAGCGAACGACGATTCATTCGACGCAGCGCAGCTCTCGCGCGCACTCAAGAGCCGCCGTATAGCGATCAAACCGGCGCTTATGGATCAGCGCATTGTGGCCGGTATCGGTAACATCTATGCAGCCGAGGCGCTCTGGCGCGCGCGCATCAATCCGACAGCCGTCGCATCGGCAGTTTCGAAGTCACGTCTCGTAAGGCTAGTCGCGGCCATCAAAGCGGTTATCGGAGATGAGAACCGGCCGCCCGGCCGTTACACCGACACTGATGGGCGCGAGCGGTTCGAAGCTTACGATCGCGAGGGGAAGCCGTGCTCCCGATGCGGCTCCAGCATCGCCCGCATCGCCCAGGCAGGGCGATCGACGTACTATTGCGCAAAATGCCAGCGCACCTGAGCACCCGCGAAACTGCCTTCTGCCTCAGTCCGCCGCCTGCAGCAATGCACCTTTGATGTACCCTGTTTCGGGGATAGTCAGGATCTCGGGGTGGTCAATTGGCTGGCCACGCACTTCCCGCAGCGCGATGCGCCGGTGACTGTCGGCCGCCGCGGAGCCAAGCATTTCCAGGAACAGGGCTTTCGAAAGATGAAAGCTGCAACTCGCGGTATAGAGAATCCCGCCAGGTGCGAGCAGCCGCATCGCGCGCATGTTGATTTCCTTGTATCCCCGGAGTGCAGCGTCAACAGAATGGCGGCTCTTCGCGAACGCGGGGGGATCGAGAACGATCGTGTCGAATTGCATGCCCGCCACCTCCTGCCCACGCAGATACTGAAACACATCGGCCTCGACAAACTCGATATTCGTAATGTCGTTCAACCGGGCGTTGATCCTTGCCCGCTCTATTGCCTGCGCCGAAGAGTCGAGGGCCGTGACAGCATCGGCGTTCCGTGCCAGGTGGAGAGAAAATGAACCATGATAGCTGAAGCAGTCGAGGGCCCTGCCGCGGGCCACTTCGCCTGCCAGATTCCTGTTTTCGCGCTGATCGAGAAACGCTCCGGTCTTCTGGCCGGTGAACGGTGCCGCAAGATACCGGAGCGAGTATTCGCTGACTTCGATCTCGTGTGGAACCTCTCCACGCAGCACCACGGTTTCCCGCTGTAACCCTTCCTTCGCACGAAGACTCACGTCGTTACGAGCAAGGACTCCGTCGGCTTTCGTCACGTTCACTACGGCCTCAACGATTGCGTCGCGACACGTTTCGAGCCCCGCGCTCATGAGCTGAATCACGGCCCATCGATCGTATCGGTCCACTACGAGCGATGGCAGTCCGTCGGCCTCTCCATGCACTATCCGATAGCCGTTTGTCACGCTCTCCAGTCCGATCCGCCGGCCCGCGGATTGTGCGATCATCGCGTGCCACCAGCCGCCGTCGATGGTCGCGTCGGGATCGCGGTCCAGAAGCCGCAGCGAGATTTCCGATTCAGCACTCCACAACGCCCAGCCAAGATGGCGATTGCGATTGTCAGTGACGCGTACGACGCCGGCCCCGATTGCGGGCCGGGTTGTGACGTCACTCCGGTATATCCACGGGTGGCCGACATCCCAGCGCCGCGCTCCCCTCGCCGTGACCGCTGCCACTTGACCATTATCCAACTCTAACGCTCCTTTCGCTCGTCGCGCTCAGCAATGCATGCTTCTTGCCTCAACCATACGTATGCTGAATCTCATGGCTCCGCTGATGGCCTCGCTTGCCGGGTTACTCTACCTGCGGGAACGCCGCACCCGCATGAGTCTCGCACGGCTCGGCGCAGCGGCACTCGAGTCTCTGCTTGACGCAATAGATGCGAATGACACCGAAACGGGCGCCCACGTGCGACGGGTAGCCGATTACTCACTGATTCTCGGCGAGGCGGCGGGTCTGGACGCTCGGACCCTGCACAGCATCGAGCGCGTTGCACTCTTTCACGACATCGGAAAAATTCACGGTGCGCTAACCGACTTGCTGAACGAGACCAAGCACCTGAACCCCGCCGAGCACAGAGCGATCAAGACTCATCCAAGACGCGGCGCAGAGGTGCTGGAACCGCTGGCCAGATTTTATCCAGATTTGACGGCGGGCGTCCTGTCTCATCACGAGCGATGGGATGGGAGCGGATACCCTCGCAAGCTCCGGGGCGGACGCATTCCGATGGCGGCCAGAGTCGTGGCCATCGCGGACACGTTCGATGCGGTCACGCATGCCCGGGCATACAGTCATGCGCGGTCACTGGAAGCCGCGAAATTGGTGATCGTCGAGGGGAGGGGCACACAGTTCGATCCAGATCTCGCCGATCTGTTTCTGAGCCCGCTGGTAATAGAATCGATCGCCAAATCGATGCGATCGCTGCACATGCCGCGTCGCAAGCAGGTCACGCGCCGGAAAGCGCCCAGGACTAATGTGGCGCGCGCGCCGGATGTGAGGTTTCGGTGGCGGATCGCAAGGCCCTCGCGCCTGCAGCCGGGTCGCTGACACCGAAGATCGCAGCGATGGAGGCTATCCCGCACGCTCCGGCATCCATTGCAAGGCGCGCATTCGCCGCCGAGATACCGCCGATGGCGACTGCGGGCAATCCAATCCGGGCTGCCAGCCGGGCGAATTCCGCAGTGCCGACAGGATCTCCAGCATCGCCTTTCGAGACCGTGGCGAACACCGGTCCGATTCCAACATAGTCAGCACCGCTCGCACCGGCGATTTCATCGTCCGAGCCGACTGAAACCCCGATGATGAATTGTTGCGGAACTATCGTGCGGATCGTAACCGCCGGAACATCGTCCGCGCCCAGGTGGACGCCCGATGCACCCGCTGCGATGGCGATATCCGCGCGGTCGTTCACAATCAGGGGGACCGGAAGGACCCGCACCATCTCGCGCGCGATTTCAATCAGGTCTCTCGGCTGAACATCCTTCAGACGGAGCTGAACGCACGTTGCACCGCCCCTGATGGCGGCCAGTGCGCGCGCTGTCAGCCCCGCTTGTCCATCCCGGATGTTGTTGGTGATTGCCACCACGCGCAGAATGTCCGGGTCGATCACCGGCGCTGACGCCCCGCGCAGGTAACTGTCATCAGCGCTTCGAGCGAGCTGCCTTCACCGCAGCTTCATGCTCGGCGAATGTAGTCCTGAACTCATGGTGGCCATCGGGGTGCGCAACGAAATACAGATAAGGTGCGACCGCTGGAAAAAGCGCCGCGGTAAGACTGGGCCCGCCGGGAGACGCGATGGGCCCCGGAGGGAGGCCCGGATATTTGTAAGTGTTGTACGGTGAATCGATCTCGAGATCGCGGTACAGAACCCGGGCCGTGTGTTTCCCCAGGGCGTACTGAACCGTCGGGTCGGCCTGAAGAAGCATTCGCTCACGCAGGCGGTTGAGGTAGACGGCTGAAATGACCGGCCGCTCCTCGGGCTTCCGGGCCTCTTTCTCGATGATCGATGCAAGCGTGACGATATCGTGCCTGTTGAGCGCAATCTGTGGCAGGCGCGCGGTCCACTCGGGCTTCCACTCCCGCTCGAATCGCTTCACCATTTCATCGATTGCCTGCCGCGCCGTGGTGCCCTCCGGGAAGGCGTAGGTATCCGGAAAGATGTAACCTTCGAGCGTTGGCGTCGGAACGTCGAGCCGGGAGAGCAATGCGGTGTCGCGAACTGCTGCAGTAACGGAATCGCCAGGCACTTTCAATCGCTGGGCGAGCAACGGCACGATCTGCAACAGCGAAAAGCCTTCCGGAATCGTGACTGTGTTGACGAGTCCAAGGCCTCCGTTGAGCGCGTTCAGGATTTCGTCCCACGGCGTTCCGCGCTTGAGCAGATATGTACCTGGCTTGATGTTGCGGTCGTCGCTTTTCGCCCGCGCGTAAAGGCGAAACAACAGCGGGGCATTGATAAGCCCGGCCTTGTTCAGCGAGTCTGTGGCCGCGGCGAAGCTTGCCCCCCGCGGAACGATGACGCGAAGCGCGGGGCCCTGTGGCGCCCCTCCACAGGCAGCGATAGAAGTCGCCAGCAGCAGAGTGGCAACGTCACGAATGCGCAGCCTGGTGCAATGCGACCGCAGACCGCGCATCACGGCACTGGCACCTGGCATTTCAATCACTCGTATTCAGTACATGCTGCAGCATCAGCGCCGCGGCCATCGAGTCTACGTCGCCCTTTCGCCCGCGGGTCGATCCACCCATCTCCCTGATCGCTCGCAGTGACGCCGCGGTTGTGTATCGCTCATCGACGAATCGAACACTCAGCCCGGTTCGTTTTTCCAGTTCGGCGCCGACCCTGCGCACCTCCCGGGTCCAGTCGGTTTCGTCGCCATTGCCATCGAGTGGCAGGCCCATCACGATGCCTTTCGCTTCCAGGGAGTCGGCACGGCGGGCGAGTTCAGCGATTGGAGCACGCTTGCCCGCACGGCGCTGGATGAACCCCGCGGGTGAGGCGATCATTCCGAGAGGATCGGAAATCGCCAGGCCAATCCGTTTTTCCCCGTAATCGACTGACATGAACCGGGCCAGAGCGATGTTCACACACCACCCTGCGCCATCTGCTGAAAGAACTCAGCGTTGTTTCTCGACTTCTTCATCTGCCGCAGCAAAAATTCGACTGCTTCCGCCTCCGGCATGTCGGCCAGAAAGTTTCTTAGCAGGAACACCCGGTTGATTTCGGCCTGCGTCAGGAGCAACTCCTCTTTCCGCGTGCCTGACTTGAGTATGTCGACGGCCGGAAATACGCGGCGGTCGGCAATCTTGCGGTCGAGCACGAGCTCCATGTTACCTGTTCCCTTGAACTCCTCGAAGATCACGTCATCCATGCGTGACCCCGTCTCGGTAAGTGCCGTTGCAATTATCGTGAGCGACCCGCCACCGTCGATCTTGCGCGCGCTGCCAAAGAATCTCTTTGGCTTGTGCAGTCCCGCCGCATCCACGCCTCCGGAAAGAATTTTTCCGGACTGTGGCGCAACGGCATTGTGAGCGCGGGCGAAGCGCGTGAGCGAGTCCAGCAGAATCACGACGTCTTTCCCACTCTCCACGAGGCGCTTTGCCTTTTCCAGTACCATGTCCGCCACCTGGACGTGACGCGACGGCCCTTCGTCGAACGTGGAGCTGATCACTTCGGTGCGGATGGTACTGGCGATCATCTCGGTCACTTCCTCGGGCCGCTCGTCGATGAGCAGCATGATGATCGTGACTTCCGGGTGATTCTCGGAAACGGAATTGGCGATCTTCTGGAGCAGTATTGTTTTCCCGGCCCGCGGCGGTGACACGATGATACCGCGCTGACCTTTGCCGATCGGTGCGAAAATGTCGACGACACGCATCGAGAGGTCGCCATCTTTCGACTCGAGCCGCAGTCGCGTATCGGGATACCGGGGACGCAGGTTGTCGAAGGGGACGCGGTTCTTGGCCGCCTCAGGATCGCGGAGGTTGACGGTTTCGACTTTTAGAAGTGCGAGATAGCGTTCCCAGGGCTTCGGGGGCCGCACCTGTCCGCGCACCAGGTCGCCGGTGACCAGTGCAAACCTTTTTATCTGCGACGGCGAAACATAGATGTCGTCCGGCCCGGCGAGATAGCTGTAGTCCTGACTTCGCAGGAATCCGTAGCCCTCAGGCAGAATCTCCAGCACGCCTTCGCCGTGCAGCGCGACATCGGAGTCGAGCAGATTCTGTTCGATCCGAAAGATCAGCTCCGGCTTCGTGACTACTGAAGTGTCCCTGATTTTCAGACCGTCCGCCATGTCCTGCAATTCGGCGACCGACTTCCGCTTCAGTTCTGC
>JBBJNV010000038.1 GCA_037721215.1 Gemmatimonadaceae bacterium | reverse complement strand
AGATGACGATCGAGCTGATAACGCCGATCGCGATGGACGAGGGTCTCCGGTTCGCGATCAGAGAGGGCGGCCGCACCGTCGGTGCCGGCGTCGTAACGAAAATTCTCAAGTAAACCGTTACCCGTTACCTGCTGCCCGCTAGCGTTACCTGATTCGGTTCTCATGAACTGGTGACAGGAAGCGGGCATCAGATGGCGCGGTTTCGAAGGAACCCATAGTGCCTCGCGACAAAATCATTCTGGCTTGCAGCGACTGCAAGAATCGCAACTACTTTTCCAAGAAGAACAAGCGTCTGCACCCCGAGCGCGTCGAGTGGAAGAAGTACTGCCCGCGCTGCAATTCGCACAAGCTCCACAAGGAAACGAAGTAAATGGCCGTCGAAGTAGTCCAGCGGCGCGAAACGCTTCCCACACGTGTCGCGACTTTCTATCAGGAAGTCGTGACCGAGATGCGGAAGGTTACATGGCCTGACCGCGAGCAGCTGAAGGACACGACGATAAAGATCATCATCTTCGTTCTCTTCATCGCTGCAATCCTGGGGCTCATCGATCTCGCGCTGCAGCTCGTGCTTGTCCAGGGCATTCCCTCGCTGTTCACGGGTCAATGATCGTGGACCACCGGTGGTACGCTATCCAGACTACGTCGGGCCATGAGAACAAGGTCAAGTCGCTGATTCAGCGGCGCATCGAGGCCGATCCGCGTTCGCCGGAGGATCGGTCTGTGCGTCAGGCGCTGGTGCCGACGCAGGAAGTCGTAGAGATAAAGAATGGCAAAAAGATCAATGTCGAGCGGAAGATCTATCCCGGCTACGTGCTCGTGGAGATGGTGATGGACCAGGAGACGTCGCATACCATCAACGGCATTCAGGGCGTGATCAAGTTCGTCGGTCACGAGCGGCTTCCGCAGCCGTTGCGCCCCGAGGAAGTCAACCGCCTGCTGGGCGTTTCTGACGATTCTACGCCGGAAGAAGTGAAGGAAGAGATTCCGTTTCTGGTCGGTCAGGCGGTTGCGATCACTGAGGGGCCGTTCACGGACTTCAATGGAACGGTTGAGGAAGTGATTGCCGACAAGGGCAAGGTTCGCGTGTCGGTTTCTCTCTTTGGGCGACCGACGTCGGTTGAGCTCGACTATCTTCAGCTCAAAGGATATTAGGGCGGCATCGGTGTAGGGAGGTCGGCGGCGGGTATCGGGATCATCGGCTAGTCTCGACTCGGTCGGAGCCCGCCTGAATGATCGCTTCCCTCCGGGAAGCTCAGCATTCAAAGCCGGCGGTCTCCTCGGTCGCTCGACACGCCTCTTCACCCGACACCCGCCGCCTCCCTTCCAGCTATGCCCGCGTAGTCTTCTGACGAGCTGAAGATGGACGGTTCGCCCTGGTCCTGCGTTTCAACGGGAGCCCGCCACTGAGGCGAAGGAATGGGATGACGACGAACGGCTACCACCAGCGCCGAACCCACGCATCCTAGCCGATCCATGCGTGGCCTGCGCGCGCGAACGAAGGCGAGCCGAAAAGCACCCCGAACGCTCCAGCTAGGGCCCCCGGAGAGGCACACCACTTGCGAAAACACATGTTGGTTGGTTTACGCAGGCGGGAGAGTTGGGTATGCGATTTCGGAACGCAGTCGTTGGTCATCAATTGCACTTCGCTAACCCTGCCCCCGGCTGTTAGACATACTCGGCTTGTGTCGGGTTCGTCTGATGACGGGACATCGTCGCGAGCGGAGCGCGCACGTCTCGGGCAAAATAGAGTTCCGTCAGGCCGAACCGGCACGAGACAGCAACGACCAGTGTCGCCTGAGTTCCGACTGCAATTGGGGAAACTGGAAGTTACTGACGCTCGGGTGCGCGCTCCTCGCAGCGGGTTGCGATAGGCGCGAGCCTTCGGTACCCAAAGCGGAAACGCCCACAGGTTTTGATTCCAGCGCTGGTGTGGGGGCACCGGCCCAGCATAGATCGCTGGCGGAGCAGAGCCGGCCATGCAGTGTAATTGTTTTCTCAAATCTGGATTGGAACGCGGCAAGTGCTGAAGTCCGCACGACGCGGCCTGCCCGCTACACTTTGCAGCGTTGGCTTTACGGTCCGGCAAAGCGGGGGGAAAGACAGCCCCGGCGAGTCTGGCTGGATCAGCGGGTGACACTCTCACCTGGCGGCACTTATCGCTCCGAGGCGCGGTTCGTCGATTCGGTTGCGAACCGTCCAGTCGAAACGAAAGTTGTCACATCCGGAAGGTACATGCGATCTTCCGCCGGAGTCGAGCGTCCGTTCAACGTATTCACTGGCAGAGTCGAGCGTCCGTTTATCGTCTTCACCGGACCGGACGGCGCTTGCGCCGCGCTTGAAGTCTCGGACGACGGGAATACACTTACGGGGGCGCAATTGCCGCCCCGCCATCAACGAGGGACCGGTGGCGGCGTTATCCACATTTATCGCCGGGAGCAACGCCCGCGCAGTCTTCCGACCAGCTAAAGATGGGCGGCTCGCCCTGGTCATGAGCACTTCATCGGGAGCCCGCCACTAAGGCGAACGAATGGGATGAAGCGCGGAATTAAGGAGTGTCGCGCGGTCTCAGCTCGCAGTCAAATGCCAGTGGCTGACGAACGGGACCTCGGCGGTAATTCGGGTTGCGGTCAATCAAAGCACTGCGAAGTCTTCCTGGTGAAACCCACTTACTATCATCCACCGGAGATAATTCGGGTCCATGTCGCTCGCCGCGCCTCTTCACGCGACGCCGGCTGCTTCTCTCCGCGACGACCGCGTATTCTTCCGACGAGCTGAAGATGACGTCCCGCCTTGGTCACCCGCCCGAAGCGCGAGCCCGCCCTTAAGGCGAAGAAATGGGATGGGGATGGTGGAAGTTTGCCGCCAGGTTGGGGAGTGAGTCGATGGGGTGCTGCGAAGGAGGCGCCCGCAGCAGCGAGGAGACCGGCGCTCTGTAGCGGAGCTTCCCGGAGGGAAGCGCAGCGAAAGCCGGGCTCCGTAGACTGCGAGGACTAGCCTCCGCAGTAGCATCCCATCGGCGAACGGCACTGCACCAGTACCAATCCACCGCACGCAGTTATATATTCGAAGGCTGTACCAGAGGCGGGAAACCGCCCAAGCTCATGGCCCTTGCGCGGGGCGGCCGATGAGGCGAGGAGCGCACGGTCGGATACCACTACGACCTTAAGACCAATCGTGGGAGTTCGATCCGCGAAGCAATGAGCATCAGCTCCCCGCGGGCACACGCAAAAGGAGTAACATGGCAAAAAAGGTCACTGGATTCGTCAAGCTGCAGATCCCTGCAGGCAAGGCGAACCCGGCGCCCCCCGTCGGCACCGCTCTCGGTCCGCAGGGAATCAACATCATGGCATTCTGCAAAGAGTTCAACGCTCGGACGCAGGGCATGGATACGATTCTCCCGGTCGAGATCACGATTTTCGCCGACAAATCCTTCACCTTCATCACCAAGACCCCGCCCGCGGCGGTCCTGCTGAAGAAAGAAGCAGGAATTGAAAAGGGCTCGGGTACGCCAAACCGCACCAAGGTCGGATCTGTCACAACAGCGCAGATACGAAAGATCGCCGAGATCAAGCTTCCGGATCTCAACTGCGACTCCGTCGAAGCCGCGATGGCGATGGTCGCCGGAGCCGCACGCTCGATGGGCGTCGAGGTGAAGGACTGATGCGCGGCCACGGAAAGAAGTACGCCGCGGTCGTCAAGGACCGCGACATCTCCACGCGCTATCAGCCGAAGCAGGCTCTCGATCTCGTCAAGTCAGCGGCATTCGCAAAATTCGATGAGACAGTCGAGATCGCCGTTCGTCTAGGCGTCGATCCGCGGCACGCCGACCAGGTGGTTCGCGGAACAGTCGTCCTGCCTGCCGGTACCGGCAAAACGGTGCGGGTGCTCGTCATCGCCGCCGGTGAAAAGGCACGCGAGGCGGAGCAGGCAGGCGCTGATTTCGTCGGCACGGAGTTCATTGCAAAGATCAAGGACAACTGGCTCGACTTCGATGTCCTCATCGCGACCCCAGACCAGATGGGCCAGCTCGGCGCATTGGGCAGGGTGCTCGGACCGCGTGGGCTCATGCCCAACCCCAAAGCCGGCACGGTGACGTTCGACGTCGCTCGCGCCGTTCGCGAGGTGAAGGCTGGAAAGATCGAATTCCGCGTCGACAAGAGCGGCAATGTACACGCCGCCATTGGCAAGGTCTCGTTTCCAGTGGAAGCACTGGAAACAAACTTCGCAGCGTTCATGGATCAGATCGTCCGCGCCAAGCCGGCAGCGGCAAAGGGTGTCTACGTGAGAAACGTGGCGATCTCGAGCACGATGGGGCCCGGCGTGTCCATCGATATCACACCTTACCGGTAACAGCGAATGAAGAGAACCGATAAGGAGCAGCTCGTCACCGAGCTGACGGACAAACTGAAGGGCGCGAAATCGCTCTACTACACTGACTTCACGGGACTGAACGTGAAGCGAATGACGGAACTCCGCCGCCGCCTCAAGCGCGCCGGTGTCGAATACGTCGTCATAAAGAACACGTTGGCGCTGCGCGCGGTCAACGAGAGCGGGCTTGCCGGCGAACGCCTCAGTGGCCCGACAGGTCTGGTGTTTGGAACAGATCCGGTTGCCGCCGCAAAGGTGCTGTCGGATTTCGCGAGAGAGTTCGAGCAGAAGCCGGCCGTAAAGGGCGGGATGCTCGATGGGAAGGCGATCGATACGGCGCAGGTGAAGCAACTCGCGTTGATGCCGTCCCGGGAGCAGATGCTGGCGGATCTTGGTGCTGGTTTGCAGTCCCCGATGGCCGCCTTTGCCGGCGCGCTCAACGGAATTCTTTACATGTTTGCAGGCGCGCTCGACGCGCTCAAGTCACAGCGCGAAGGCGCCTAATTTTTCCGGAGATAAATACAATGGCCACCGAAACCGCCATGAGCAAAGACGAAATTCTCGACGCCATCGGCAACATGTCAGTGTTCGAGCTCGCTGAGCTCATCGAAGCATTCAAGAGCAAGTTCAACGTCACCATCTCGGCCGCTGCCCCCTCGGCACCTGCCGCCGGTGGAGGCGGAGCTGCACCCGCCGCCGCTGTTGAGGAACAGACGGAGTTCAACGTCAACCTCAAGGCTGCCGGCGCGAAGAAAATCCAGGTCATCAAGGTCGTGCGCGAGCTGACCGGCCTGGGCCTGAAGGAAGCGAAGGATCTCGTCGATAGTGCGCCGAGCACCGTCAAGGCCGGCGTCACAAAGGATGAAGCCGCGGCAATGAGAGCAAAGCTCGAAGAGCAGGGCGCAGAAGTCGAAGTGAAGTAAGGGTCGCGCGGTTCGGCCGGTGGCTTCCAAGCCGCCGGTCAGGCCCGGCCCTCACTTTCACTTCGACGCCATGCTCTATAAAACCCGTCGCTCCACAACTGAAGGTTTTCCGTTTGCTCCAACCTGGTCCCGCGAAAATTTCGCGTGGTTCCGGGCTGGAGCTATTTGCGCCTGTACCGTAGGTGATAAATGCCTGAACTGATGAAGGAAATCTCATTCGCCAAGCTCGACCAGGGCATGAATATGCCCCACTTGCTCGACATCCAGACGCGCGCCTTCGAGGCTCTGCTGCAGCTGGATGCCGCCTCGCACGACCGCGAGGATATCGGGCTCGAGCGTGTTTTCAAGGACCTCTTCCCAATCACCGACGTCCACGAGAATTTCTCGCTGGAGTTCAAGAGCTACTCGCTCGGTGATCCCAAGTACTCAGTCGCCGAATGCATCGAGCGCGACATGACCTACTCGGCGCCGCTCAAGGCCACGCTTCAACTCGTTGTTTTCGAGGAGACCGAAGCAGGCAAGCGGCCGAAGAACATCATCGAGAAAGAAGTCTATCTCGGCGAGCTTCCGCGAATCACGCCACTCGGCACGTTCGTGATCAATGGGGCTGAGCGCGTCATCGTCAGCCAGCTGCACCGTTCGCCCGGCGTCGTCTTCGAAGAATCCACGCACCCCAACGGGCAGCGGCTCATCTCCGCACGCATTATCCCGTTCCGCGGCTCGTGGGTCGAGTTCACTGTCGATATCCATGACGTCATCTACGTCCACATCGACAAGAAGAAGAAATTCCCGGCAACGGCCCTGCTTCGCGCCTTCGGCTACGGAACGAACTCGTCCATTCATCGGCTTTTCTTCAGCGTTCGCGAGCTCGATCTGGTAAAGAAGCGTGAGAGCCGCGTCGACCAGCGCGAAATTCTGGGTGCAATTATCGCCGAGAGTGTCACTCTGGCTGGTGAGGCGATCGACCCGGAGGCGCCAAAGCTCAAGACGAAGAAAGCCCGTACGCAGCTCGAGCGCGATCAGGCGAATCTCGACATCAACGAGGGCGACGAGATCACCGAAGAGGTGCTCAATCGGTTGCGCCGCCTGAACATCGACAAGGTGAAGGTCTTCGCGTCGTACACGACTGTCGATCTCCGGGATGAGATGGACGCAATCGAGCGCAACGAACGCCCGGTGCGCCGCGTGCTTGCGCTCGATGTCGTCGACCTCGAGACCGGCGAAGTCATCGTCGACAAGGATGTATCGCTGTCCGACACTGTCATCAGGAAGATCCGCAAAGCGGAGATCACGAAGGTGCAGGTATTCGTCGAAAGCGGACGTGCGGAATCTCCGCTTATCCGCAAGACTCTCGACAAGGATCCGACACACGCCGAAGAAGAGGCGTTGAAGCAGATCTACTCGCTCCTTCGTCCCGGCGATGCACCCAATCGCGAAACGGCCAAGCAGGCCCTCGAGCGGTTGTTCTTCTCGCCCAAGCGCTACGATCTGGGCCGGGTCGGCAGGTACAAGATCAACCAGCGGCTGCTCACCAACCGGCCGGCCAGTGAGACGGTACTGACGAAAGAGGATTTCGTGGCGATCATCCGCTACCTCATGGAGCTGCATGAGGGTCGCGGTTACACGGACGATATCGATCACCTCGGTAATCGCCGCATCCGCTCGGTCGGAGAGCTGATCGCCAATCAGTTCTCGGTGGGGCTGTCGCGGATGGCGAGACTGGTCAAGGAGCGGATGTCGATCAACACCGATCCTGAAAAAATCTCGCTCGACGATCTCGTCAACGCGCGAACGGTGTCGGCGGTAATCCAGGCTTTCTTTGGATCTTCGCAGCTGTCGCAGTTCATGGATCAGACCAATCCGCTTGCGGAGCTCACACACAAGCGCCGTCTGTCAGCGCTTGGACCAGGCGGTCTTACCCGCGAGCGCGCCGGCTTTGAAGTACGTGACGTTCATTACTCCCAGTACGGCCGCATGTGTCCGATCGAGACGCCGGAAGGCCCGAACATCGGTCTCATTACGTCGCTCGCCTGCTTTGCGCAGGTCAACGACCTCGGCTTTATCGAGACGCCGTACCGGGTCGTGAAAAACGGAAAGGTTACCGAAGAGATCTCGTGGCTCGACGCGAACCGTGAAGAGGACATCATCATCGCGCAGGCCAACGCGCGCCTGAATGCCGACGGGTCATTCGTCGATGAGCTGGTGCTGTGCCGCCAGCGCGGTGACGTTCCGCTCACGGTCCCCACACGCATCGACTACATGGACGTTGCGCCGGAGCAGCTCGTATCTATTGCTGCCGCATTGATTCCGTTCCTCGAGCATGACGATGCCAACCGCGCATTGATGGGCTCGAACATGCAGCGGCAGGCAGTTCCATTACTCAATCCCCGTACGCCGCTGGTGGGCACCGGCCTGGAACAGAAAGTCGCGCGCGATTCAGGCGCCGTGATCATCGCCCAGCGTCCCGGCACCGTCACCAGCGTTACTGCCGACGAGATCATCGTCGACACGGGGTCGTCGGAGCGCGGCAGAAGCGACCCCGACCGTCCGTTGCATGGGCTGACCAAGCACGACCGATACAAGATCAAAAAGTACTGGCGCACGAACCAGGACACAGCGATCAATCAGCGTCCCATCGTTCGCCGTGGCCAGAAAGTGCAGGCCGGCGATGTTCTCGCTGACGGAGCGTCGACTGAGTTCGGTCAGCTCGCGCTTGGCGCAAATGTCACGGTAGCGTTTATGCCGTGGTATGGGCACAACTTCGAAGATGCCATCGTGCTCTCGGAGCGCCTGGTGAAGGAGGATGTGTATTCGTCCATCCACATCCAGGAATTGGAGCTGCATGTCCGCGACACCAAGCGCGGCCAGGAAGAAATCACGCGCGAGATTCCGAACGTCGCCGAGGAGGCGCTTACGGATCTCGACGAGCGTGGCATCGTTCGTATTGGAGCCCATGTAAAGCCGGGCGACATTCTCGTCGGCAAGATCACTCCGAAGGGAGAAACAGAGCTTTCACCTGAAGAGAAGCTTCTCACCGCGATCTTCGGTGAAAAGGCAAAGGATGTAAAGGATTCATCGCTCAAGGTTCCGCCGGGAATGGAAGGCGTCGTCATCGATGTCAAGATCTTCTCGCGCGTGGACGATCAGGTCGTGGAAAAGGATCGTGGCGAGCGCATCGGTGACATTCGCCGTCTCGAGGGCGAGGAGAAGATCCGCGTCAACGAAGTCCGTGATGTCGAGCTCGTCGAACTGTTGGAAGGTCAGACCGTGTCGATGGCGCTGAAAAGCGGTACGGTGGAAGAGGGAATCGAGGCAGGCACCAAGCTTACCGCCGCAATGCTTGCCGACATCAAGCTCGCATCGCTCGACCTCAAGACATTCCGTGTCGAGAACAAATCGGTGAACGACAAGATCCGGACGATCATCGACGCGGCTAACGAAGAGAAGGGAAAGCTCGAAGAGAAAGCCGAAGAGCGGATCGATCGCGTACTTCAGCCGGACGAACTGCCCCCGGGCGTAATCCAGCTCGTGAAGGTCTACATGGCCGAGAAGCGGAAGGTCTCGGTCGGCGACAAGATGGCGGGACGTCACGGCAACAAGGGTATCGTTGCCCGGATCGTTCCCGAAGAAGATATGCCGTTCCTGCCGGATGGGCGTCCGGTGGACATTGTCCTGAACCCGCTCGGTGTTCCAAGCCGGATGAACGTCGGCCAGATTCTCGAAACCCACCTCGGCTGGGCTGCGAGACTGCTCGGCTTCTATGCCAAGACGCCGGTGTTCCAGGGAGCGAATGAGCGCGAGATCGGGCTGTTGCTCAAGCTCGCCGCGGTCACTTGGCTGCGGGATGCGCTCGATCTGCAGACCCCCGGTGTAAGAATCGCGGATGACGAGCTGCGCGGCGTGATAATGGACACACGCCACGACATCGTCGGAGAAGGCGAGCGCGTCGAGCTGCTCGGCGATGCGACGATCAACGATCTGTCCAAGCGGGGAGTATCACCGGCGACGCGCGATGTCTTCAACCGGATCCGTGACTTTGTCACTGCCGCAGCAAGGGAGCTGGCGGGCCGCGAGTACGGCGAGATGGATAATCAGATTGCGTTCCATAGGGAACCGGACGGAGACGACGAAATGAACCAGGCCGACCGCGCGGAGTTCCGCACGGTTGGCACTCAGATCGAAAAGCGCCGGAGCGCCGAGGAAGAGTCCGTGCTTGGCAGCCTCGAGCTTCCGGCACTATCCGCTTCGCTCGGCAAGAAGTCTGATATCGATGTCGACCTTGCGTGTGGCGAGCTCATGCGCCTCGCCGGAATTTCGGCGGGTGGCAAAGTCCGACTTCGCGATGGGCGTACTGGTGAGACCTTCTCGAACCCGGTAACGGTGGGCGAGATCTACATGCTCAAGCTGTCGCACCTTGTCGATGACAAGATCCACGCGCGCAGCATCGGACCGTACTCGCTTGTCACGCAGCAACCGCTTGCGGGCAAGGCGCAGTTCGGTGGACAGCGTTTTGGAGAGATGGAAGTGTGGGCTCTTGAAGCCTACGGCGCGGCGCACACCCTCCAGGAGATTCTCACCGTCAAGTCCGACGATGTGAACGGCCGCAGCAGAGTGTACGAGGCGATCGTGAAAGGGCAGAATCTCCCGGAGCCGGGAATTCCCGAGTCGTTCAACGTGCTCGTGCAGGAGTTGAAGGCGCTTGGAATTCACGTCAGCATGGGAGCGAACGTGACGAGTGGTTATGGGCTGGGCAACAGTGGCTCCATGAACGGCAACGGTAATGGGAGCGAGGAGTAATACATGATTGATTTCCGCAGTTCGCGCGAAACCCGCGCATCTTCTTTTGACTACATCCAGGTACGCATCGCCTCACCCGAGGAGATGCGCGGGCCGAAGGATCCCAAGGAGCGCGAGCGCCTCGAGATGTCGGGGCTCCGCACCTGGTGGTCGTGGGGCGAGGTACTGAAGCCCGAAACCATCAACTACCGGTCGTTCAAGCCGGAGAAGGACGGCCTCTTCTGCGAGCGCATCTTCGGTCCCGTGAAGGACTGGGAGTGCCATTGCGGCAAGTACAAGAGAATTCGGTATCGTGGTGTCATCTGCGATCGCTGCGGCGTCGAAGTGACCCTTGCCCGCGTACGTCGCGAGCGCATGGGCCACATCGAGCTCGCCGTACCCGTCGCCCATATCTGGTTCTTCAAGACTCTGCCGAGTCCGATGGGGAATCTCGTTGACCTGACGCTTCGCGATCTCGAGAAAGTCATTTATTACTCGAATTACGTGGTCATCGAGCCGGGCAAGCAGGAAGTGATGCAGAACGAGCTGCTCGACGAAGACCGGTTTCTCGATCTGAAGCAGAAGGCGAAGGACGAAAACGACAACGCGTTCTTTGCCGATATTGGCGCGCCTGCGGTGCGCGAGCTACTCAAGCGGATCGATGTCGACAAGGTCGCAACTACGCTCCGCGCCGGTCTCGTTGACGAGGGCTCCCAGCACCGCAAGAAGCAGATGCTCAAGCGGCTCAAGGTTGTTGACGCATTCCGCAACTCTGGTGACTCAGGCAACACGCGCAACAAGGCAGAGTGGATGATCATGGACGTGATCCCGGTCATTCCGCCGGATCTGCGTCCGCTCGTTCCGCTCGATGGCGGCCGCTTTGCCACATCCGACCTGAACGATTTGTATCGCCGCGTCATCAACCGCAATAACCGGCTGATGAAGCTGATTTCTCATCGCGCGCCCGAAGTCATTCTCCGTAACGAGAAGCGCATGCTTCAGGAAGCGGTGGATGCATTGTTCGACAACGGTCGCCGCTCAAAGGCAATCCGCGGCCGCGGCAAGCGTCCTCTCAAGTCGCTGTCCGACATGCTCAAGGGCAAGCAGGGCCGGTTCCGTCAGAACCTGCTCGGCAAGCGCGTCGATTATTCGGGTCGTTCGGTGATCGTGGTCGGTCCGGAGCTCAAGCTGCACCAGTGCGGATTGCCCAAGGCAATGGCACTGGAGCTGTTCAAGCCGTTCATAATTCATAAGCTCGTCGAGAAGGGAATCGCCGAGACGGTGAAGCGGGCGAAGAAGATCGTCGAGAAGGAATCTCCTGAGGTCTATGAGATTCTCGAGGAGATTATTCGCGATCACCCGGTGCTTCTGAACCGTGCGCCTACGTTGCACAGGCTCGGTATCCAGGCATTCGAGCCAGTGCTGGTCGAAGGCAAGGCTATTCGTATTCACCCGCTCGTCTGCGCGGCGTTCAATGCTGATTTCGACGGCGACCAGATGGCGGTGCACGTGCCGCTCTCGTTCGAAGCGCAGCTCGAGTGCCGTCTGCTCATGCTGTCGTCAAACAACATTCTGAAGCCATCCGACGGACGTCCGGTCGCCGAGCCCAGCCAGGACATCGTGCTTGGCTGTTACTTCGCGACCAAAGCGCCAGCGGACTTCGCGACGGTTTTTGCCAACGGCGCAAAGTCAGTCAAGCGATTCAGCGGGATCGCCGAGGTCGAGGTCGCGCTCGCTCAGGGTCGGGTGACCTATCAGTCGCCGATTCTGTACTGGGTGAAGGATGTAACGGGAATCGAAGCGAAGGACATCGACGGGGCCAACTGGGTTCGCACGACGGCTGGCCGCGCGATGTTCAACGGAATCATTCCGGAAGAACTGCCCTACCAGAACCGCGACATGAAGAAAAAGGCGCTTGGGGAGCTGGTCTTCGAGTCGTATCGGAGAGCTGGTCTCAAGGGCACGGTTCCGTTCCTCGATCGACTCAAGGAATTCGGATTCCGCAATGCGACGCGCGGTGGAATCTCCATCGGCATCGAGGATCTTCATATCCCGGCCGAAAAGGAAGGTCTGCTGCAGGAAGCCACTGAGCGCGTCGAGCGTTTCCAGCGTGCTTACCAGACCGGTAACATCACTAACGGCGAGCGCTACAATAAGGTCATCGATACGTGGACCCACGCGAACTCCGATGTAGCGGACGCGATGGTGCGCGCGATGGCGAAGTCGAACGAAGGGTTCAACCCCGTGTTCATGATGTTCGACTCAGGCTCCCGTGGTTCGCGCGATCAGATCCGTCAGCTCGCCGGTATGCGCGGCCTGATGGCGAAGCCGCAGAAGAAGCTCACCGGTGGTATCGGCGAAATTATCGAGAGCCCGATCAAGTCGAATTTCCGCGAAGGGCTGTCGGTTCTCGAGTACTTCATTTCGACCCACGGCGCCCGCAAGGGTCTGGCCGACACTGCGCTCAAGACGGCAGATGCCGGTTATCTGACGCGGCGGCTCGTGGACGTCGCACAGGACGTGACGATTACCGAGGAGGATTGCGGTACGATTCTCGGTCTCGACGTTGGAGCGTTGAAGGAAGGAGAAGACATCATCGAGCCGCTGGCCGAGCGAATTGTCGGTACCGTGGCAGCCGAGGATATCGAGGATCCGCATGAGACCAACCAGGGTCGTCCGACGCTGATGGCGGAAGCCGGTCAGCTGATCGACGAAGACATGGCGCGGACCATCGAGGATTCGGGGATCGAGACAGTTCGGATTCGATCGGTGCTCACCTGCGAAGCGAAGCGTGGACTCTGCCAGATGTGCTACGGGCGGAACCTTGCGACGATGTCGATGGTGGACAAGGGAGAGGCGGTTGGCATCATCGCCGCGCAGTCGATTGGAGAGCCGGGCACGCAGCTCACTCTGCGGACATTCCACATTGGTGGAACCGCTGCACGTATCGCTGAACAGACGGCGAGAAAATCGAAGGTGGACGGCGTGATCGAGTATGGCGATCGACTAATCAGCGTGACTAACGCGGATGGTTTGCAGATCGTTACATCTTACGAGGGCGATCTTCAGATCCGGGCAGCGAACGAGAGCAACAAGATCGGCGCGCGGCTTCAGGTGCCTCTTGGCGCAACGCTGATGGTGAAGGATGGCGAAGAGGTCAGGAAGGATCAGGTGATCTTCACGTGGGATCCGTACAGCAACCCGATCATCTCGGATGTGGAAGGCATTATCCGGTTTGAGGATCTGAGAGAGGAGGAGTCTGTTTCCGAGGAACTCGATGAGCTGACAGGAATGCGTCAGACGGTTGTCATCGAGGATCGCGAAAAGAAACTCCATCCGCACATTGAGATCTGGGAAATCAAGGGCGCGAAGGAAAAGCGTCTGCGTGACTTCGTCATGCCGGTCGGCGCTCAGCTTGCCGTCAAGGATGGAGAGCGCATCACTGCGGGAACCATTCTCGCCAAGGTCAGCCGCGAGGCGTACAAGACTCGCGACATCACCGGCGGTCTGCCGCGTGTGGCCGAGTTGTTCGAGGCACGGAAGCCGAAGGATCCAGCGACGGTGTCCGAGATCGACGGTGTTGTGCGGTTCGGCGACATCAAGCGCGGCAAGCGCGAGATCTTTGTTCGTCCTGCCAACCTTGTCGATGGCGTTTCGGTGCCGGACGATCAGTCGGGAGAGCATACGTACGAAGTTGGGGCAGGGAAGCACTTGCGGGTGCACGAGGGCGATAGGGTGCGCGCCGGTGATCGTCTGTCCGAGGGTCCCGTGAATCCGCACGATATTCTGCGAATCAAGGGCCCGCGTGCGGTGCAGGAGTATCTGTTGAACGAAGTGCAGGAGGTTTACCGTCTGCAGGGTGTGAAGATCAACGACAAGCACATTGGCGTGATCGTCAGGCAGATGCTTCAGAAGGTGCGAGTGCTCGACAGCGGAGACACGCCGTTTCTCGAGGGTGAGCACGTCGACAAGCAGAACTTCCGCGACTCCAACGAGCGGGCGAAGAAGAAGAAGGACGCACCGGCGAGCTCCGAGCCGTTGCTGCTGGGTATTACCAAGGCAAGTCTGACGACTCAGTCGTTCATTTCTGCGGCGAGCTTCCAGGAGACTACGCGGGTTCTTACTGACGCGGCTATTCGCGGGGCGCGGGATGAGCTGATGGGGTTGAAGGAGAACATTATCATCGGTCACCTCATTCCGGCTGGTACTGGTATGTACAGGTATCAGGAAGTGGATATCGAGGGTGCGCCGCAGCCGCCGGAGCCGGAGATACTTCTGGAGCCGAGCATTGCCGAGATTCTGGCGGAGCCGGATATTGAGGATGTGCTCCCGGCGATGGTGACGGCGGACGAGCAGGCGTAGCGAACGCCGGATTAGTCATAGAAGAGGAGGGGAGGGGCTTAGGCTCCTCCCCTCCTTGCGTGTCAAGCAACGACGTAGCCGGAATCGCGACAGGCGCCGGGATTCTGCAGTTTCTCCGGCAAGCTGATAGCAACTGCCTGAGCGCGCCGGAGCTGTTGGGGGGAGAAGAAGGAAGGGAAAAGACTTGGAACGCGCGTTGCAGTATGCTGTCTTCGGCTCCAACGGTTTTCCCGAGCCACGACCGCTAGACACACGAGGATGGCGATGGCAGAGATTCCGATTCAGAAGAAGGCCGGTGGGAGCATGCTGCCGTGGCTGTTGGGAGCGTTGCTTTTGGCGGCGGTGCTGTGGTTTCTGTTCGGCCGCGGAGGCGACAACGTCGAGCCCCTTGTCACTGACATCGGGCCGGCGCCGACGGTTGGCCCGGTCACGGGGGATTCCGCCACGGCGGGTCCCGTTGAGGATGCCGCGGGATCACCGGCTGCCGTACAGGAGTTCGCAACGTTCGTAGCCGCAACAGATGCAAATCGTGACGAAGCAGCCCAGCACGCATACTCGGCTGGCGGAATTCGGCGGCTCGCCGATGCCCTGGATGCCCTGGACGGCAACGGCGACCAGAATTCCGCCGCGCTGGCCAACATGAGGAAGCAGGCCGACGCGCTCCAGGACAAAAGCGCTGGCTCTGGCCACGCCGCCATGACCCGGTCCGCGTTCGCGTCGGCGGTGGACATCTTCGCCGGTCGCGAGCGGAGCAATCCGGCAGAGAGCACGAATGCAGCGAAGGTTCGCAGCGCGGCCAGCAACCTCAAGACGGATCGAGACCTGCTCGCACAGAAGGCCACGATTCAGAGTTTCTTCGAAGCTGCGCGTAACGCGCTTCAGGCTGCACGCTCGACCACCTGAGCAACCCGACGACGCGTGGCATCAGCGGACTCAGCACGAAATTCGTCGCCTGACTGTCGGCTGTGATCCCCGTCTTATGAGAGGACTGGAAATGGACAATGAAATGGGCGACCGGGAAATGGATTCGGTGATGATGCCGCTTGGGGAACTGAATGATTTCGAAGTCGCGGATGACTTTCCCGACCCGCGGGGATGGGACGTTTTTGCCTCCGACGGCAGGCAGGTGGGCAAAGTCAACGAGTTGATCGTCGATTCAGCGGCAATGCAGACACGGTATCTCGATATTAGACTTGGCGGCGAGATAGCTGATGGTGATGAGCGACGGGTGCTCGTGCCCGTCGGCGCCGCGCAGCTCGACGACGCGAAAGACAATGTCATGCTGGGATCGCTGACGGCGGATCAGCTGACCCGGTTGCCGGCGTACAACGGCGAAGAAATAACACGCGACTACGAAAATTCGATCGCGCAGCAGGTGGGGACTGGCGCCACTACGGGAGCGTCCGCGACGCCGCCAAAGGATTTCTACTCGGCTCCGCAGTTCGATGAAGGACGCTTCTACGCGCCACGCAGGGACGCGGCTTCCGCCGCCAGAAAATCTTCGGCGCGCGATGCCGACGAAAAGATCACCCCGGCAGAGGAAGAGCTTTCGGCCAGCAAAGAGCGTGTCAGGGCGGGCGAAGTAAGTATCAAGCGACGCATCGAGACGGAGCACGTATCGAAGCCAGTGACGAAGATGCATGAAAAGGTAAATGTGGAACGCCGCCCGCTCGAAGCAGGCGCCGCTGGGGAAGAGCGGATCGACGTAGACGACCAGACTCGCAGAACCGCGTCCAACAGCCGCGAACGCGCCTGAAACTGGCAACGGCTGGGTTCATGCACTGACCAGCGACCGTGAAAGAAGGGGAAGCCGTCTGAGCTTCCCCTTTTTTTCGGATGCGAATTACACCTCTTTCGGAGTTGACCGATGCAAGACACTACTATCTACACGATGCCTCCCCTTGCGCCCGCGCCTGTAGCCGAGACCGGCAAGTCGATAGGCGATACTTTCATGGAGTCGCTCACCGGCGCGTTGACGATGGTTCTCAACGCAATCCCGCGGATACTCGGCTTCATCATCATCGTCGCGATCGGCTGGTTCATAGCCGGACTGCTGGCGAAGGGTGTCAAGGCGATTCTCAAGGCGATCAACTTCGACAACATCGTTACCAAGAGCGGGATCGGCGGGTTCATGCAGAAGCTGGGGGGGGGCGATCCCGCCAACCTGATAGCCGGAATCGTGAAGTGGATCGTGCGCGTGATCGTACTGCTGGTTGCGTTTGACATTCTCGGGCTCCCGGCCGTGTCCGACGTGCTCAGCCAGTTGCTGTTGTGGCTGCCAAACCTGATCGTTGCGCTCGTGATCCTGTTCCTGGCGGGCATCCTTGCCAACGCGTTGGCTGGGATTGTCCAGGCGTCGACGGCCGACGCCGGGTTCGGAAATCCTGATCTGCTTTCGAATATTGCACGCACTGCAGTGTGGGCGTTTGGCATTGTGGTCGCCGTCAATCAGCTCGGTATCGCTCAGACCCTGGTTAACACATTGTTTATGGGCTTCGTCGGTGCGCTGGCACTTGCCACCGGGCTTGCTTTCGGATTGGGGGGAAAGGAGCGTGCGGCGCAGTCACTCGATTCATGGTACAGGAAGGCAGAGGAGGCCAGGCCGAAGGCTGAGGCAGCGGTCAGGTCGGCGGCGGATAGCGCTCCGTTCGAAGATCAGGTGTAGCGCTGTTCCGCAACTGTATTACCGAGGGAGGTCCTTGAAGGATAAAAAGGGGGGAAAGATTCTCGAGTCTTTCCCCCCTTCCTGATCGCGCGGCACCGCGACGGCGGTATGCCTACTGGAACTCGACCGTTGTGCCGCTCTTGACTCCAGCCGACAAGTCCCGCGCATCCCAGTTGGTGAGTCGTACACAGCCATGTGAATTTGCATAGCCGATGGTTTCCGGCGATGAAGTGCCGTGGATCCCGAAGTGCGGCTTCGACAATGCCATCCAGACGACACCTACCGGCGAGTTGGGCCCGGCCGGCAAATTTGCCTTGGGTCGACTATCGGGCACTTCGGCGAAGAGGGTCGGCTGATAAAGGAAAGTTGGGTCCTGAGCAATCCTGGTGACCTTGTACTCGCCAGCATCGGGGGAAGGATCGTAGCCCGCACCAAGGGTGGACGGGGCGTGCCAGACGATCTTGCCGCTGGCATCCAATCCGTGAAGCCAGAAATTCTTCTTCGAAATGACGATCTGGGTAACGGGCGGAGCAGGGGTGGCAGGCGGACCGGCGACATTGGGCACCGAGAGCTGCGTCCCCGCCGAGATCGAGTCCATGCTGACCCCCGGGTTGAGCTGCACGAGCACTCTCTCTGAGGTGTGAAACCGTTCGGCGAGAGCCTCAGCGACGGATGCATAGCAAAGGCAATCGAGCTTTGCCTGCTCGTAGACGTCCTCCGGAATTTTGACGAACGGGCCTTTCACATCGTCTGCGGTGACAGTGTACCGGGCAATCAGCGGAGTCGTCGCCGCAACAGTCACGAGCTGCTGATAAGTGGCTTGATCGATGACGGCAGTTGAACCCGTCACGCCGTCGACGCTGGTGGTATCGATACCATTCGCAAATCTGAACCACCGCAGCGCCTTTGCCGCGTTATCGCCCCACATACCGTCGATGATTCCCGGAGAAAAGTTTGCCCGGTCGAGGAGGATCTGGACGTGCAGGGTGGAAGGCCCTTCGGGCGGAATCGCCGCTGGAAACCTGGCGATCTTCGCTTCCGTTGCGGGGGACGTGATCCGCTTGAAAGCAGTATCGTAAGCAGCGAATCGGGCCATCCTCGCTCCGGTACCGGCGGTGTCCTCGGCGAACGCCGCATAGGAAGGCGTGGCGATAATCTCATCGCTCGCTGCGGTTGCGGGCGGGGCCGACCCGGCAGTGGCGGCATCGTCGTCAACCACGCAGGCGGCGAGTGACAGGGCACTTAGTGCCCCGGTCGCGATGCGGCGCAGTCGGGGGGTTTTGATAGTAGAGATAGGCATGCGGTAATACCTGTCAAGTTTGGGGCCGTCTCAATCAGGAATATGCGGCGCCGCCCTCAGTTCGACTCCACGGCCCCCAACCAAGCCCGGCGAATTGTAGTGGCTTGTGAGGTTCCTACGTCAACCTACGTATTTTGGAGCCAGGATTCCGAAGGTATGATCGGGCGAACCCTACATGGAGAGCCACGATGCGCCTTTCGATTTCGGGTCTTTCGGCCCTGTTGCTTATTGCTGCAATTCGCGCCGCCGGCGCTCAGGATATCGCCTC
This sequence comes from Gemmatimonadaceae bacterium, assembly GCA_037721215.1. Lineage (NCBI taxonomy): Bacteria > Pseudomonadati > Gemmatimonadota > Gemmatimonadia > Gemmatimonadales > Gemmatimonadaceae > Gemmatimonadaceae bacterium. The sequence continues at coordinate 772 of JBBJNV010000038.1, read as the reverse complement.
ACTTCAGGCCGGGGCGAGGATCAGACTTGACCCCGTGTATGGTGGGGCTGTTACGGCCACGCTTTCAGGCGTAAGCCCGGATTCCATCAAATACCTTCTCGAACGATCCGGAGCTCAGGTCACCGCGCTGGGGTTATCTGAGGTGAAACGTCTCGATGTCAGCCGCGGACGCAGCAGGAAGCGGGGCGCGTTGTTGAAGGGCCTGACTGGTCTCGCCGTCGGCGCAGCGGGCGGTGCTGCCCTCGGCGCGCTCACCTACGAGGAGTACGTGCAGGAACGAGGCGACTGGTTGGGCTGCTTGATCATATGTTCTCGCGGTGACAACGCCTTGTACGTCGGGTCTGCTGGTGGTTTGGCGGGCGTCGTGCTTGGCACAATCTACGGGGCAGTGATGGGGCACGAGCAGTGGGAGCGGGTGCCATTGCGCTCCCGGTGACATTTCTGTTGGCGTAAGACCGGGGTGACATTTCTATCGACGTTTGACACCGTCTGGGATCCGGGTTGACACTAACCCCTGCCCGGTCTTAATTTTACGGGCTAACCTCGCTGTCTTTCGCGGGGGATTTTTTACACCCCACAAGCTTTAATGCCAACTATCAATCAGCTCGTTCGGCAGAGCCGCCGCGACGTACAGAAGAAAGAGAAAGCACCAGCGCTCAAGTCCAACCCACAGAAGCGTGGCGTTTGCACCCGTGTTTACACGACGACTCCAAAGAAGCCTAATTCTGCACTTCGGAAAGTTGCTCGCGTGCGCCTCACCAACGGGTTTGAG
>JBBJNV010000037.1 GCA_037721215.1 Gemmatimonadaceae bacterium | reverse complement strand
GGCGGGAAACGCGTCATTTCGCGCAAAGCTCCAGCGAGCGCCGCGCTGCCGTCCGGCAAAGCGGAAGGGACCGTTCCCGACCGGCGCGGCGTCGAATGGAGCGCCACGCATCGACGAACGACCAACTCGCGCAAGAAGGTGCTCCGGCACTATCGGCAGCTCGGCGAGCAGCGCTGGGAGCCGAGTAGGCGCGCGACTGAAGCGCAACTTCAATGTCGTGTCGTCGGCGGCAATTGCGGTGTCGAGGGTGGCGAGCTCAGCGGCGCGCGGAAACCCCGTGGCGGGATCGCGCGCCGCGAGGAATGTAAACGCCGCGTCACGTGATGTTGTGGGGACGCCGTCGTGCCAGTGGAGGTCAGGAGCCAGAAAGAGCGTCAGCGTCCGGCCCCCGTCGGCCCAGCGCCAGCTTCGCGCGAGGTATGGCCGTGGAGTCAGCGTCGAGTCGTACCGGAGGAGGGTTACGAAGAGCGCGTAGCGCTGGACCTGGCGGGACAGTGGATGCGTTGTGACGAGCGGGTTCGCTGATTCCAGGTCCGCCCCGGACGCGAGAACGAGTACATCCGGCTGGCGTTGCGGTGTGCACGATGCGACTACGAGCGCGGCAATTGCGAGTGCGGCGATTGCCAGCGCGGGGCCATTGCGGCGCCGTCTTGCGGCTCGCTTCGCAGCTCGCAGCGTTGACGCGACCAATGTCGGAGGCGATATCATCGCATGCTCTCCCCGGCCGTGTCGCGCTCGTTCGGCGTCGCCCGCGCACTCGCTCGCACCGCAGTGCTGTACTGGTGCGTGCTGTCGCTCACGTTCGTGCTCCTGCACATGGCGCCGGGCGACCCGGCTACTTTCCTGCTTCCATCCAACGCCTCCTCCGCCGACGCAGTGCGCCTTCGCGCGGCGCTAGGGCTCGACCAGCCGGTCACCGCACAATATGCACGGTGGACTCAGCGGATGCTGCACGGCGATCTCGGCACAAGCTTCACCGAGGGACGACCTGTCGTCGCCGTGCTCCGCGACGCGCTCCCGGTCTCGCTCGCACTCGGCGGCGCGTCGCTGCTGCTCTCCTTTCTCGTCGGCACGATCGTTGGGATTGTACAGGGTGCGCGGCGCGGAACGTATGCCGATTTCACACTCACGATCATCTCTGTGGTGCTCGCGGCCTCACCTGCCTACTGGCTCGGTCTCGCATGCATCGCTCTGTTCACGTACGTCGCTTCGTTGCTGAGTTTTCCGCTGTGGGCACGCCTCCCGGCAGTAGGCATGACCACGCCGGGCGCGGATCTGCACGGACTCGCGCATCTGGCGGATCTGCTGCGCCACTCGGTCCTGCCGGTGACGTTGCTCGCGGCGATCGGCGCCGCCGGTGTCGCGCGGTACGTGCGCACAAGCGCGGTCGATGTGCTTGACGCGGACTGGGTTCGCACTGCCCGCGCGAAGGGCGTTCGAGAGCGAGCGGTGCTTGGCCGTCACCTGCTCGCCAACATGCGCGCGCCGCTGGTCACCTTGTTCGCGCTGGCGCTCCCGGGAACCGTCGCCGGCTCCGTTTTTGTTGAAACCATCTTCGGATGGCCGGGCATGGGACGATTGATGGTGACGTCGATTACGGCGCGCGACTACCCGGTGGTACTGGGTAGCGCCGCTGCTTACGGACTGCTGGTGATCGTCGCGAACGCCGTGGCGGAGTCGCTTCTGCCATGGGCCGACCCGCGCCTGCGCGCATGAGACCATGAGACAATTGCATCGGCGCCTGCGGGCAGTGAGCGCGGGCAACGTCGCGCTGGCGGCGCTCCTGCTTCTTGCCCTCGGCGTGATTATCGTGCCGGCGCTCGCATCGCATGACCCGTCGCGAATCGACGACGTGTTGGCGCGCCGGCTGGTCCCGCCGTTCCGGCGCGATGCGCACGGCACGATGCACATCCTCGGCACTGACCGGTTCGGGCGCGATCTGCTCGTGCGAATGATGCTCGCCGGACGACTGTCGCTGCTCGTCGGTGTGATCGGTGCGGGGCTATCCGGTCTTCTCGGAACGGTAGCCGGCGCGCTCGCCGGCTGGCGTCGCGGAACGCTTGACCGGACGCTGATGGGACTCGCCGACCTCCTGCTCGCGCTGCCCCGTATCGTGCTGCTCCTGGTCGGCGTAGCTCTCTGGTCGCCGGGGCTCACGACGATTCTCGTTGTGCTGGTCGCGACCGGCTGGATGGGTGTCGCGCGGCTGGTGCGCGCGGAGGTTATCGCGGTGAGCGCGAGGCCATTCGTGGCGGCGGCGACGGCCCTGGGTGCTCGACCGGGCCGAGTGCTTTTCAGGCACGTGCTTCCGAATGCGATCGGGCCCGCGTTTGTCGCGACGACGCTCGGCGTCGGCAACGCGATTCTGCTCGAGAGCGGGCTGTCGTTTCTGGGGCTTGGCATCCAGCCTCCGGCTCCCAGCTGGGGCAACATGATCGCGGGCGGTCGCGACCTGCTCGTCACTGCGCCGTGGGTGGCGCTTGCGCCGGGGATCGCGCTCGTCGTGACGGTGCTGGCGACGAGCGTGGTTGGCGACGATTGGAGGGATCGAAGCCGAGGGCGGCTTACTAATCTTCGAGCTTAACGAGCACCATCACTCGTTCCTGCGACACAGCCTGAAACGTGAGTGACCCGCAGCGGGACATTGACTACTGTCGTCACGATCAGATCATCATGGCGGATCCAGCAAGGAAGCGCACCGAAAAAAACGGCCGTCTCATTACTGAGACGGCCGTTCACTACCCTTACTGAATGCTATTAAGCTGTTCCCAGAGGTCAGTGATGCTTAGCCCGTCCTCTGTAAACCAGTGCGAAGGACCGCGCACAGAATCGCTTGTATATCCATGCTTCTTCAGTCGTTCCGCCGCCAGGTCGCTCATGGAATAAAGCCGTTTGCGATCGGCCAAGAAAATTCCATCTCCCCCAACGTAAGCCTCCTCGCCTGGGATTCGACGGCCTTGATAGTCGTGCAGATACAGCTTTGACCATTGCCAGTCCGTCCTGATCGAATGAGAGCGCCAAGATTTGCTTTAGGCTTACGATTCGACTTGGGCACGACACGGGCGTTTGCTGTTGCCGCTGCGCCAAGACCGAAAAGGCGTCTGAGCGTGTCATTATTGCCTTTATGTCAACGGTTGCGCGTCTGGAGACAACGACTGGGGGCCGCCGCGTCAGTTGAGATAGTTCCTCAAAACCTGATCCGTTTGTACTCGGGGACGCACAGCGGGTCCGCTCGCCAAGTGAGTTTCGGGATTTACAATCACATCTCACGCCTGACCAGCACCGTCACTATCTCCTTTGGTGCCGCGTCGAACGCGGTCAAGGGGAACGACACGCTGCTCAGCGCCGTAAATACGGCTGACCGGGAAAGAGAGTGAACACGGCGAGCGTGTCTGAACCAAAAGCACGATCTTAGAATCGCCGATGGTCATCTATGGGCAACGAATGGAAGGAATCGAGTACTGCTACAATATTTGCTGGAAGATCGAGAGTTTCGTCGCCTGAAATACCCGCAGCGAGTGCTGGACAGCAGCAACGTTCGTAAGGTGGCAGCCCACCCACCGAGAGGTGCCTCAACTGTTCACATGGCGAACAAGGAGCTGGCCCGTCAGTTCTTGTGCAGCTTTCGCCTTCGATGGATTGTACACGGTAACGATTGCAGTGGTTTGGACGAGGCAGCCGTAGCGGCTTCTGGTAAGCTGAAGTGGAGAGCAGTTAGCGCCTTCGATTCTCATTCGCAGGCCATTCTCTTCATCGTCTTCTGGCAACATCGTCACCATCCAGGTTCCCGGTGGCAACTGCTAACTTTGCCTTTCGTTGCCTTTTAGCCGAACCGGTATCCCAAGCGATTCCTTTCCACGCGCCAAGCCGTCAAGCGATGTCGCCCTTTCATACACGTGCACGCCGACCCATCCCGACTCATTTCCGAATCTGACTTTGGCAAGCGTAACGCCGGGCGATTTGGGGATAACGCGAATTCCGTCGATTGTTGCTATGGTCGTGTCCCTTATCCACGGTGTTCCTGATAGAAGGCTAACGGAGCTGCCATCCAAGTCGAGGACATTCATACGCATTTCCTGTGCAGTGTCCGGAAGCAAAAACTGAATCGGCCCTGCGATGTAGACCTTCTTTACCGGCCTGCAGCGAATGACCGTCGATTTGTGCAAGGCACCTATCGTAACCTCCACATTCGCATCCACGGAACGTGTGCACGTGACGATTCCATTAGTCGAAACTCGAACTTCCCGTCCATTTACAAGACGGAACCGAGCATCGCTATCTGGGAGCGTCTTACCAGATACATCGAGGACGCGGATCGGGATCCGAATACCTGCGCGATTATTGATGATAATCGTATCTGACGACCCCGCGACGATACGGGCGGGCGGCTCGTTCGGCTGGGCGGGGTTGCAGGCGCTCGCGATGGCGAACACGATGAGTGCTTCCTGTGCGCGCATTCAACCACTGCTCCATGGTAGTGGGTGTCCCAACTATCAAGTGGACTGCCGACGTAGACTGCGGAGAAACAGCGAAAGCCGCAAGCGCCGAACGTTTGCGACTGCCTGAGAACTTGGATCACCGAGTCCAACTCCCACCAGCTAACAGTTGCTCGCCAGGGAACAGGAGAAAATGCAATTGCTGCAAATCCTTGCAGCCTATTCAGCCACGGTTTTCTCGAGAGCGTCACGTGCTGAGAGAACTGCCAGAGATCCAAGTCGGGCCGGCGGATCCTGCCAAGCCGAACCAGAACATTCTGAGCCTATCGGCCGGACTTCGAACCCATCGCACCCTTGTTCAAGACTTGCACGCCCGCTGCACAATCGAGTTCACCGAAAACTCCGAGCCCGATGCTCAAGCCGCTTCACATCCAGCTCCCTGAACCGCTTCCCCACCACGTTCAGCACATTCCCATCGCGCTCGAACCTTCCCCGCACTACCACGAACGTCGCGAACTTCACCACCTCGCTGTTCTCCTCCACCAGAAAGTTCGGCACGACGACATTGATAAACCCCCACTCATCCTCGAGCAGCAGAAAGATCGTTCCTTTCGCCGATGCCGGACGCTGACGAATCGTAACGAGCCCCGCCACCACAATCGGCTCCCCACCCCGCATCACCCTCATTCCGCGACTATCCACCACACCTGCAAGCCGAAGCCTCTCCCGCACGTGCTGCATCGGGTGCCCATTGAGGCTCACACCCGTAGCGAAATAATCGAGATACACCAGCTCGGTCGGTGTCAGTGCACGCGGCGAATGTATCTCCCGCGCAGCCGGTGCCAGCGGCAGCGTATCTCCACACGCCCTCAACGCCTCCCACGCAGCGCGACGCCGGTCCGGCTCCCATGCGGCAAATGCACCAGCGCGCGCAAGATGCAACGCATCAGCCTTCCTTAGCTTCGCGCGCAACACTACGTCTTCTATCGAAGTAAAAGGACGATCGGGCACCGCACTCATGACGTCGGGTCCGTAATCGTCGAGAGCAAGCGCAGCACGCGCGCGACTTCCGCCTCGGCTCTTTCCAATACTCTGGCCAACACCGATCGCCGCCCTTCCGCCCCTCGCCAGGCGTAACGAATCCAGCGTAGTCGCACCTAGCCCGCGGATATGACGCCACCCCACCCGCAACGCCGGCCCGCCTGGCTCCAGGTACGACTCCCTGTCCCCGTCGCGGCTATACCCCGACGCGAACTCTTCATCCGACAACGTCATCACGCTTCCCAACCGTTCGGTCTCATTGGCACGGTCAACGCCTTCGCGGTCGAGCGCCTCACACGAACACTCCCACTCCCCATCGCGCATGCACGGCGGACGCACCACCACCCCATGGCGCCGCGCATCATGTATCAACGTGGACGGCGGATAGAACCCCATCGGCCAGCTGTTTAACAATGCCGCAAAAAACTCTGCCGGATAATGCGCCTTGAGATACGCGGTCGCATAAGCGATGAGCGCAAAGCTCCACGCATGACTCTCCGGAAATCCGTAATTCGCGAAGCTCTTCAGGTCCTCGACAATACCAGTCGACACTCCCTCGGAGATTCCACGCTCCATCATCCGCGCCCTCAACTTCCCCAGCACATCGAGCAGCCGCGAAATCTTGCGGATATGACCCATGGTCCGCCTCAGCTCGTCGGCCTCGCTGGCGGTGTAACCCCCCAGCACCATCGCGATCGCCATCGCCTGCTCCTGAAAGATCGGAACACCCTGCGTCCGCTTCAGGATTGGCTCGAGCAACGGGTGCGCATACGTCACCTGCTCCAGACCGCGCCGCCGCGCCGTGTACGGATGGACGAACTTCGCCTGGATCGGACCCGGCCTTATCAACGCCACCTGCACCACGAGATCGTAAATGCGATCCGGCAGCGTATGCAGTATCGACGCTATCTGCGCGCGACTCTCGATCTGGAATGTCCCGATGGTTTCGCCGCGCGAGATGAGATCGTAGGTCTTCTCGTCATTCGCCGGCAGCTTGTACATCTGCGGCCGCTCGCCCGTTCGCACCTCGATATAGTCGAATGCGCGCCTCACCAGCGACAACGCGCCCAGTCCCAGAAAATCGAACTTGGGCACTCCCACAGTATCGAGATCGTCCTTGTCGAACTGCACGATCGTCCGGCCCATCGTCGTATGCTCGATCGGCATGTAATCACCAAGCGGCATCGACGACAACACAAAGCCCCCCACATGAGTCGCCCGCAGCCGCGGCAGATCCTCGAACGCCGCCATCGCCGAGAGCATCGCCCGCCCTCTCGCATCGTCCACGCACAAACCGAACTTCGCGCCAAGCCCCCCCCGAACCTTCTCCGCACCCTCGGCCGGATCGTCATAATGCATCCGCTTCGACAAATCATTCATCTGCTCGACAGGATACCCGAACGCACGCATCGAATCACGCAGCGCGTTCGGTCCGCGATACGTCTGCACAATGCACGCAATTGCCGAGTGGGAGCGTTGATAGTGGTCGTACATGTAGTCGAGCACTTCTTCGCGACGGTCGTGCTCGATATCGACATCGATGTCGGGCGCCTCGGTTTCGCCACCGATGCGTTTCTCTGAAAGAAACCGCTCGAACAACAATCCATTTGCGACAGGATCCACCGCCGTCACCGCGAGACAGTACGCGACCGCCGAATTGGCCGCACTCCCGCGACCCTGACAGAGAATGTTGCGGTTGCGCGCGAATCGCACCGCGTCCCACATCACCAGAAAGAATCCCGCAAAGCCAAGCCGGTTGATTATCGCGAGCTCGTGCTCGATCTGCCTGGTCTGCGCGTCGCTCAGCTCACCCCATCGCTCCCGCGCGCCCTCGAAGGTTTTCTCGCGCAGGAATGAGATGTCGGTGTGGCCCTCGGGAACGGCGAACTTCGGCAAGGGGGGCCGCAGCCACGCCAATTCGAAGCCGCACTCCGCCGCAATCCTCTCACTCTCCGCCGCCCCCTCCTCGCGCCCCCTCCAACGCTCGGCTACATCCTCCTGGGATAACAACCGCCACTCACCATTGGCGTGCAGCAACCCTCTCGCCGCCGCACTCTCGATGGTAGTGTCATACCTCAACGCCGTCAGTATGTCGTGCACCAGCCGACTGTTCGTATCTCCATACCGCGGATCGTGCGCCGGAACCCATGGGACCCCATACGTTTTTGCGAGGTCAATCAGCGCACTCGCAAGAGCCGCCTCGCAACCACCGGTGTGATGCAGCTGCACCTCCACCGCCAGCCGCTCGCCGAACACCTCACGCCACTCACCAAGCACCCGCGCCGCCGCCGAGTACTCGCACGCCTGGATGCGCGCTCCGATGGGACCTGAGGACGGCCCGGTGAGCGCGTGTACACCTGCACTCCGCTCCGCTACCTGCTGCCACGTCACCCGCGGCCGCCCTCGTGTCCTGGCATTCTGCCCCTTCTGCCATCCGGCAAGCACGCCCACCCGCGCCCGCGTCACCAGCGACGCGATGTTGTGATACCCCTCCTCCGTCCGCGCCAGAAACGCCGCCGGACGGCCATCCACGTTGAGTTCCACGCCGATCACCGGCTTCACCCCCTGCCGCCGCGCTTCCAGCGCGAACCGGACTATCCCACCCAAGTCGGCGGTGTCGGTGATCCCGATACTGTGATACCCAAGCTCGGCGGCCCGCTTTACGAGTGCCTCAGGGGTGAGGGCGCCATCACCAAATGAGAACGCCGAATGGGCGCGGAGCTCGACGTAGGGCATGACATTATGGTAATACCGAACAAAGACCGAAGCAAGAACACGGAGGGATGCGGTTACTGAGCTGATTTTCCGGGATTATCCGCGTTCCGAATGGGCAGCCAACAGCAAAACGGTTTCCCCCGAGACCGCAAGAAAACCACGGGCGCACTGCGAGAACCGCAGCCCGAACCACTCTTCATCCTGAGAACCCAATGAACTTCCAGCTCTGGTCAAACCCGGCTGTCGTGCGAACAGCAAAGTTGCAACCCACCGGGCTCCGCGCAGCAGCAACAATCAAGAGACGCACGAGCCGGATTGCCTTTGCCCTTGGCTCCCTTTTATTCCTGAGCGGTACATCGCTTGTCGCGCAGACAGCAGTTCAGGTGGGCATCCCGCAAGGCGCGCATCCGCAACCTGCAATGCCCACGGCACCGAAAGGCTTCGATACGCGAGACCCCCGCGTCAGACGCGCCTTAATGGGCCTTGGCGGAGAAATGTTCGGGATATTTGCTGGAGGCTTCTTCGGAGTCGCATTAGCGGAACGCTGCAATAAGGCTTATTCCTGCGGGCTGGGCTATCTCATGATCGGCTCATTCGTCGGACAGATCGTTGGAACTGCAGCTTTTGCCGCGGCTGCTCCGAGCTACAGCGCCTGCAGCGACAAGCATCGCTTTCTACGCGCGCTAGCAGGCGCTAGTGTCGGCGCCGTCGCTGGTGTCGCTTCGCTCGCCGTCGCGGGCGGTGCGGGGATACCAGTCGTGCTCCTGGCTCCCCCTGGAATGGCGGCCCACGCACTGAAGAAATGTTAGGCGTGCATCAGCATGCACTCACACGAATCGCAGGATGTGTCCGCACGATTCAAAGCGCGGATCCGATGATTGGCATTCGACGCTGGGCCGTAATGAGCAGCGCCGTCGTTGTGCTGACCGCCGGCACCGTGACATCCTTGCCGGCGCAGTCGCAATTACAGTCTGGCATTGTGAAGCCCTCAACTTTCCGGGTGTTGATAGTCGAGCCGGCAATCGCCACCCACAAAAACTGCATTCAATGCACACGCAGACAGGCCGGGTTCGGAGGACAGTTGCTGGGAGTTCTGCCGGGAGCCGCGTTAGGCTATGCACTTGCCGGCAGATGCAGCGGCCCCGGCGACTCATGTGAATTTCATGGCGTCGCAGAGATGTTCGCTGGCGCACTGACCGGTGCTGTCACAGGCACGGCTCTCGCCGCCGCCATTCCACGAGGCTCGAACAAATGCAGCTACCGTGGCCGATTCGGGCGCGGGCTGATGGGCGCGTCGGTTGGCGCCGCATCCGGCGTCGCTCTCGTTGCCGTCGGCAGCTTTGCCGGAACGCCCATTGTCACAACCGCAACCGCACTCTTAGCCACATTGGGACCACCGTTCGGGGCGGCCTTCGCGTTAAAGCCCTGTTAGCTCACTCGACCTCCAGCAGCCGACGATCGCGAAGCTGATCCGATTGCTCCGGCCTTTCCGCGTTACTCCCTGGACCTAACAGGGAGCAGGCAATGAGGATCGACACGTCGCGTATCATCGAGAGGGCTGTGAGAGGATTCGGCACAGAAGCACGGGACGGATCCCGGATCCGTTCGCGAATACATTTCGGAGCGACCTTCGCTATCGCATGCATGGTCGTTCTGGCCGGCAGATCTCTGCCAGCTCAGACATCACTGCAGTCGGGAATTACGCAACCAATTCACTCGCGGAGTTCACTGCCGGATTCCAACTATGCGGGCGACTTACGGAGCCTGCGGTTCGAGCGTACCATGGTCGGCCTGGGCGGAGAGATCGTCGGGTTTCTGGGCGGCGGCTTCGCCGGGTACGCACTGGCGGGCAAATGCGGACGCTACAACTGCGAATGGCACGGGTTCGCCGAGTTCGCGATCGGTTCGGTAATCGGAGGCGTCGTCGGAACCGCAGCGATGGCCGCAACATCCAAGGGCTACAACAACTGCACCCACGGCCACCGCTTCAAGCGCGCCCTTGCCGGTGCAACTATCGGCGGTATTCTCGGCGTTGCTGTCCTCACCACCGGTAACATAGCAGCGATACCCGTTGCCACTCTGACGGCACCGGCAGCGGCGGCGTTTGCACTGAAGAATTGTTGACTCCGCAACGCCCGAGCCTCCGCGGCCGGTCATGCGCTGACTAATTGGCTCTGCGATGCATGGTGCCACCGCCGCCCATTGGCCTGCATACTATACCACGTCGGCACCTCGGGCTCGGTTCTGGTAGTGTCGAGAGTTGTCGACGCCGTCACGCTGTCCTGCGGCAACAAGGCGGTATTATTCGCCCATGCTGATTCGCATCCGGAAATGCCCTGGCACTTTTGTGCTGTGTTTCTTGCTCATTGTCGGCGCCACCACCGGGGCCGCTGCACAAGACCTGTCTGCCACTGCCGGAAAAATCCCCACCGGAGTTCGCGTCTGCGCCGGCGGAGACGTGTTGCTCGGCACCAATTTCGACACCACCTGGACGACGGTTGCCAACCGTCGCTACGGGGTTCGCATTCCCCCTCTGCCCGATCCGGCTTCCCTTCTGGATCCTCTCCGCGAATCGGTGCAGGACGCAGATATCATTCTGCTGAACATCGAAGGCGCAATCGGACCACCAGGTACTGGCTCCACCAAGTGTTCGCCACATTCCACCCGCTGCTTCGCATTCAGACAACCGCCGGCGGCCGCGATCGCGCTCGCCGAGTTCAACCTGAACGCACGCATGGTTGGCAATATCGCCAACAATCATTCGCGCGACGCCGGGGAACGCGGCTTTCGCACGACCGCCAGGCTGTTACGTGATGCGGGTGTCGCCGTGACCGGTGAGGACACCCTCGCCACTCCGGTCTCGACAGCCAGCGGCGATACAGTCGCATTCCTCGGCTTTCATACCTCAAACGAGACACCCGACGCGCGAAACATTTCAGCAGTGCGCCGCCACGTCGGGCGTGCCGCCGCCCGATGGCCGCGCCTTGTCGTCACTGCCCATATCGGCGCGGAAGGAGTATCGGCTCAGCGCACCCCGAACCACGTCGAGCAGTTTCTCGAAATGAACCGGGGCAACGCGGTTGCATTTGCGCGCACTGCGATCGCCGCCGGCGCAGGATGGGTCGTCGCCCATGGGCCGCATGTCCTTCGCGCAGCTGAATGGATTGGTGACGGTCTCGCTTTTTATTCGCTAGGCAACCTCGTGACCCACGGTCCGTTTCGAAACGACGAGCCGATAAATCGAGGCGCGCTTGCATGTGCCACCCTCGATGAGCGAGGTCGCCCGGATGACGTGCAACTCATCCCAACCTGGCAGCGGTATCCGGGGAACGTCTCAGTCGATGCCTCACGCCGCGCCCTGCAGCTCATCGACTCTCTGTCGAAGCTCGATTTTCCGCAGACCGGAGCAACGGTGGATTCTACCGGCGCCGTGACGAGGCTGCGCCCGGAGCGTTAGTGATCTGCTTCTGTAGTGGTGCCGGTGATCCGCTTGACCACCCACGATGGGGCAGCGGATCAGGCCGTTCCTACCGCCGAACCGCTGGCTCTTGGAGCGCGAGCCGCCGCACACCGAGCCAGGGTTTGATTCCGCGGCTTGGCGCTCTCTCCACCAGCGACTCGACCACACGCCCCGAAACGCTGGATGCATGCACAAACCGCCCGCTACCTACGTAAATGCCGACATGAGACACCCGGCCGCCGTCGCCAAACGTCAGCAGATCGCCAACACGAAGTTTATTCACCTCGCGTGGAATAGCGTGCCCCAGTCGGGCCTGCTCGGCGGAATTGCGAGGCAATTGGAGGTTGGCCACCTGCATGACATACCGAACCAAGCCGCTGCAGTCAAAGCCGCCCGCGGGACGTTCACCCCCGTATGTGTAGCGCGTTCCAACCTGCCGGCGCGTGATTCTCATCACGGAGTCGAGGAAAACAAGGCTCGGCATTTTCATGAGGCGACCCGCTCTCGACTCCGCGCGAGGCTCGCGCAAGAACTGCGCTTCGCCCGTTACGGGGGCGAAAACACTCGCCGCAAGCAGGATGAACATTCCTGCTGTCAGAGGGGCCTTCACACTACAACGCATAAACAAGTTTCAGCGGTCGGAATTGGGAATGAGCCGCATGTGTGAGGACGGGCGGCGCACGAAGGATCAACCGGTGTCTGCAAATGGCACCGTAAAGGAACAACAGCCTCAGATTAACGACTGGTCACTGCACGGGAACGTAACATACTGGTCACTGGCGCCCGTTTTCCGGCACTGATCCCGGGAGAGCTTCCGCGGCGTTGCGCTCAGAAGCGATTTCGCCGGCGTGGATCTCTGGAGTCCTTTCATCGGCACTGACCCCGTCCAGCTCACCCGTGACCACTCCCTTCGCCGTCACTCCCTGATCGCTCATCAGATGCGCCAGCCACCGCGACTCCTCGAATCCCTCCAGCAGAAATTTCGTTCCGATCGATAGCGGAATCGCAATCAGCGCACCGATTGGCCCGAGGAGCCAGCCCCAGAACAGCAGCGACAATACGACGACGAGCGCCGAAAGGTCGAGGCTTTCACCGACAAACCGCGGCTTGAATACGTTATCGACCAGAAAGTTGATAACCGTGTAACCGACGACGACGAGCGCGGCGCGGGTGAACCCGAACTCCACCAGTCCGAGGAGAGCTGGCGGAACGAGTGCTATCGCGAATCCGATGTTGGGCACGAAGCTGAGGAGAAACGACAACACCCCCCAGAGAATCGCGAAGTCGATTCCAAGCAGGAGCAGCACTGTCGTATTTATGGCCGCGGCGATCAACCCGAATATCGAATTGATCACCACGTACTCACGGATGCTCTTACTGAACCGGTTGAACTGCTCGACTCCCGTCGATGATGTTGCAAGCGCATCGCGCAGCTTCTGCGGATAGCGCACAGCTTCAAGCATCATGAAGGCCATCAGCAGTACGAGAAAAAACAGATTGCCGACCGCCGATGTAATCTTGCGAACAAATGAAAGCGCATAGCCAACCAGTGCGCTGGGCCGCAGCATGTCTCCGGAAAACAACCGCGACGAGTCGATCGGCAGATCGGACAGCCTCTGGGAAATCGTTTGCTGCAGTGCTTCGACCCGTGGCTGGTAGCCGGGCAATTTGTCCTGAAGCTGAATCAGTGACGACCATACGAGAGCGACAAAAAGAGCCATGCCGACCACGCCGAGCAGAATCCCGGTAAGCGCCGCGACACTCGGGCGCCAGCCTTTGTTCCGCAGCCATGCAGACCCGGGGCTCCAGGCAATAGTAATGATGAATGCTACCACCACCGGGCCGATGATAGGCGCGGCCACCCGCATGCCCGCCAGCACGGCGACACCGCTTGCAACGGTGAGAAGCATTCTGCCCAGTGGAGAAAGGGCCTGTGTCATAGCTGTCATCGAGTGAGAAATTAGCACGAGCGCGGTGCCACCGTGATATTTGGACTCACCTGTCAAGTGAGATTTTTCAATGGCATCTTCAAGTCGTCGCGGTTTCCTGCGCGAATCGCTTGCGTATTCCGGTACGGCACTACTGGCCCCATCGCTGAGCGGCCTGATAGCATGTACGAAGCCGGCGGGCGATTCGTCACGCGCTCCGGCCCGCCGTGTCGTTACAGGCAAGAGCGGATATGGGCCACTTGTCGCAGCCGGCCCCGAGTTATCGCTGCCTGCGGGCTTTAATTACACGGTTCTCAGCACGTCAGGTCAGCCGATGTCAGACGGGCGACCCACGCCAAACGCGTTCGACGGCATGGCGGCGTTCGCGTTGCCAAGGGGTGGCGTGAGACTGATACGAAATCACGAGAACCGTGATACTCCGCTTACGTCGTCGCTGAAAGGCACTCCCGCGCTCGCGTACGATACAAAGGCGGGAGGCTGCACTGTTTCTCTCGATGTCGAGACGCCATGGAACGGACCTCCGGTGGTTGTGCGCCAGTTCGTCAGCCTCAGCGGGACAATTGTGAATTGTGCGGGCGGTCCAACGCCGTGGGGAAGCTGGCTGACATGCGAGGAGAGCACGCACGGCATCGCGCAGGGCTGGAGCCGGGATCACGGATACGTTTTTGAAGTCCCGTCGAGGGCAAACAGTGAAGTGCGCTCGATTCCGCTTCGCGCGATGGGCCGGTTCGTTCATGAGGCAGTGGCTGTCGATCCGGCAACGAGCATCGTGTATCAGACGGAGGACCAGATCACGGCTGGTTTTTATCGGTTTATTCCGCGCACCAGGCAGCTGCTTGCCAACGGCGGTACGCTTCAGATGCTGGGTGTGAAGGGATCGCCCAGGTACGATGCTGCGATCGGCCAGACTATCGGCAAGGTTCTGCAGGTTTCATGGTTGCCGATACCCAACCCGGATCCCGCTACAGCGGGGACTGATCCGGCCGCCGTTTTCAACCAGGGCTATTCGGCTGGAGCCGCGCGGTTTTCGCGCCTCGAGGGATGCTGGCATGCGGATGACAGCATCTATTTCAGCGCTACAAACGGCGGCAATGCGCAAGCGGGGCAGGTGTGGCGATATCGTCCCACAAATCACGCCGATGGCGAATTGACATTGGTGTTCGAATCACCATCGAGAGATGTTCTCGATTCGCCCGACAACATTACCGTCAGCCCGCGCGGTGGAATCGTCATCTGCGAAGACGGATTCGGCGAGCAGTTCGTTCGCGGCCTCACGCCCGACGGCCGGATCTTCGATGTCGCAAAAAATCTTCTCAACGTCAGCGAATTTGCCGGGGTCTGCTTCAGCCCCGACGGCGCCACGCTTTTCGTGAACATTCAGGGTGCAACGCTGGATGCCGGCAGCGCGCGCGGCATGACGTTCGCCATTCAGGGGCCGTGGGAGAGGGGCGCGCTATAGATAGTAGTTGCCAGCGTACGCGCACGCACCGACGCGGCAACGCACGCCACTGCCCTAGCGGCACATTGTCGTTCCTGAATCCGTCGCGCCGCCCCGCACGGTGGGAACAAATTCCCAGGCGTAATCACGCGCACCCAGTTTGAGGCGCAGAACTCCGTCAGACTTATCTGCGCGGCGCTCGGTGTTTGGCTGCGCGAACAAGGCCGGGTAGTGGGACCGGCCGCCTGTGCCGACGATGAATTCCCTGATACCGCGCGTGCTGTCGAGCACCCCGGCGGCCGTCTGCGGCGCAAATCGTTCATAATGATGGTCGTGACCGGAGACCACGACATCAGCTCCGGACTCATATAGCAACTGCCAGATCGCACGCATCTTCGGACCGCTTCCGTGCAGTCCGGAGCTGAACAGCGGATGATGCCAGTACGCAAGCGTGCACACCGACCGGCTTGCGGCCAGATCGTCCTTCAACCATTGCGCCTGCGCTGAGCCGGCCGTCGCATCGATGTTGCTGTTGAGCGAGATAATGTGCCATGCGCCGAGGTCGAAGGAGTAATAGCCGCGGCCGGCTGGTCCGGCATTCACTCCGAAGTAATCGAAGTACGGCTTGGCATCCGCCGTGACGTACTCGTGGTTACCCGGTGCCGGCCGTGTTCGGGAGCGGTGCCTTCCCCATGACGGTTCGTAACAGTCAGCGAACTCGCGAGCGGTTCCCGATTCGTACGTAATGTCGCCGGCGACAATGATCGTGCCCGGCATGGTATCCACGAGAGCGGCCGTTGCTTCGTCTCCCTGCGAGTCGCAGGCAGCGATGTCAGCTACGGCAATGAGCGTCTCGAACGCCGGCACGGTTTCCTTACCCGGATCGACAACGTTCGACCCCGTGCATGTAACCGCCGCAACCGCGAACGCTGCGGCAGCAAGTATCAGGATAGGAATACTTTTCTTCACTTATGGTAATTACGCAGGTGGGACCCCATTACTGGTAGTCGTAATGGGGCCTGGTTTTCTCAGTCCCACCACCCCTGCATGTACCACTCCCCACTCCGTGCCTCCCGAAAAATCCACACAAGCGTCCCCTTATCCGTCACGCACCGGTAGTACTCACGAGCGTAGGGTTCTTCCCATTGTCCGCCTGAAACCCGGTCCGGGCCGGCCACAGATTCTATGGGAACCCATGCATCTTCATCTCGATATCCGAGCGGCAGCTCATGATCCCTCCTGCGCACCGTCGTCACCACTATCCTTCTGGGCACAGCAAGCAGCTGGAGAGTAAGACGCGGATCGGCGGCATCAGTCGATCCTTTTGACATGTGCGCTCTCGCCGCGTGAGCCGGTTCCATGCTCGCCCAGGTCGTGCGCCGCTCGACGAGCGGATGCCGGCTGTTCGACGGCACCACGATCACCGCACCCTGATCATCGAGCAGCTGTGCGACGGTTTCCTCGGTCGCGCGCGCGGTCGCAAAGCCGCGGTCGAAGATGTCGCCCTGCCGCTCGACCTCACCGGTTGCAGAATCCACCCTCAACACAATTCCCGTTACTGCATCGCTCAGCGTGATGCGATCGAGATGCGTGCGGATGAGACGCATCCATGCCCTGCGGCTCGAGGTCGCCCGCGAAGGGCGCACGGGATGCTCGTAAGTCTCCTTGCTTGCCAGCGAGAAAACCAGCGTCATTTCCCGCGCACACAACCCTCGGCTCGAGAGCGCGGTGGAAACATTGTCGACGAGCGCATTGATGACAAAGACCAGTCGCTCGGGATCGGTGAGAGTGTAATCCACCCAGTCGAGTGAGGCCTCCGGGAGCGAACGGGACATCGGAGTGAAAATCAGGCGCCGGTCGTCCGCGCGGGAAAGCCGCCACAGATGCACTCCCTCCGCACCAAACCGGACTTCCACCGATTCCTGATCGAGCCGGGCGAGATCGCCGCAGCTCTCGATTCCGACGCCATCGAACAGTGCGGTGAGGGGTGGAGACGGAGCCAGGACAGAGATCGCGTGGCCGGCCAGAAAATCGCGATCGTCACCCGGCACAACGATGGTTATGGCCTGTAAAAAATGGGGATCGCCGCTTCCATATTGCGCGGCCACCTCTGCTGCAACAGGCACAATTGCTAAACCTAGTTGCGCTGTAATGACGCTTTGCTGTCTTAATTGTGATAGTAAAACTGACCCAATCTTACCGGTGTCCAGACTTTTGCCGTCAGCCCAGATCAAGCCGCGGCCTGTGTCCAGTGATACCCGAGGGACAACCGCGAGCACCGCCGGGGCAAACCGGAGGAGTTCAGGGCTTTGAGCCCAGACGGAACTCCAGATGCAGATAAAAGTCATGAGTGCGGGTAGTCATCTAGCCCGAATAAATACCGAAGCAAGAAAAGCGCCGTTGCCAGTGCATTACCTCCCGGCACCAGCAGACTCGCGAATGTGCGTCATATTTCCACGCTGGGGAGCGGGATGGCCTTCATGTCATCACCCGCAAGACTCCAGACGGCTCAACAACACTCGGGCGCATATCATGCTCACCTTCAGCTCGCCATCGGGCGCGCTACTCACCGCGCTCCTTTTTCTCGCGGGATCCGGTACCTCCGCTCAGCCGCCACGCGCAGCCGATCGGTTCGCAACGCTCGCAAATGAGTTCGTCCTCACGACGCTTGCATTTTCCCCATCCGGCGCGACTCAGGCGGGACTTCACCGGTACACCGATCCGCGCACCGGCCGCACGCTGAACCTCGACCAGATGCTCGATGATTACTCGCCGGCAGCCCTGGCGAGCCAGCGCGCGTTTTACGAAAACTTCCGGCGCCGGCTCACGAGACTCGACGCAACTCGTCTCGAATCGCAGACTCAGGCCGATTACGAGATCCTGCGGAACGCCGTCGGCTTTGCTTTCTACAGCATGGATGAGGAACGATTCTCCCGCTGGCGACCGCAGATCTATCCCGAAAACCTTGGCTCGGCGTTGTTCAGCAACATGTCCCTCGAGTATGCGGACAGGAACGTTCGCGCCCGCGACCTTGCAGCGCGACTCGAGAAAGTTCCCGCATTCATGGACCAGGCAGTCCGGAACCTCACCGGCTCCAACGACATCTTCCGGCGAGTTGCGATCGAATCAGCCGATGGCGTAAGCGACCTCATCAGGACCACCGGCACCACATTTGTTCGCGGCACTCCGTCGGAACGCCGTTACGCGCGTGCCCAGCCCGCCGCGCTCGCGTCCATCGGTCGTTTCAACAAGTTCGTTCGCGACGAGCTCCCCAAGCGTGAGCAGCGTGACTGGCGAATGGGCAAAGCAAAGTTTGACGCCAAGTTCCGGTATTACCTGCAGGTAAGCGGCACTCCGCTGGATCTCCTGCGCATTGCCGAAGACAGTCTGCGTTCCACGCGTCAGGAGATGTACCGCCTCGCGCTACCGCTGCACGATCAGTGGTTTCCCGGCCACCGCCACGACGCTT
This sequence comes from Gemmatimonadaceae bacterium, assembly GCA_037721215.1. NCBI lineage: Bacteria > Pseudomonadati > Gemmatimonadota > Gemmatimonadia > Gemmatimonadales > Gemmatimonadaceae > Gemmatimonadaceae bacterium. The sequence continues at coordinate 2,143 of JBBJNV010000037.1, read as the reverse complement.
CCACTCCCGATGTCCTGCTGAACGGCATCGTCAGTGAAGTGATGGCGCGCATTGGCGCCGAGCACGTGCAGCGGGACTCGATAGTGCAGCAGGGGCAGCGCGATGTGGAGATGCTCCAGCGCGTAGTGACGGAGAAGCGGCTGCTATCGATTACCGATTTCTCGAATATCCGCGTGATACCGACACCGCTCTTCATGCGCGGTATCTACGGAGTGGCTGGCGCAGTGTTCGCCCCTGCGCTCCAGCCGAAGCTGAGCACCTTTTACTGGGTCACACCTATCTCTTCAGAATGGACAGCAGAGCGCGCCGAGTCGAAGATGCGGGAGTACAACAGGTATCAGATGCTGCGCCTGAGTATTCACGAGGCGGTGCCCGGCCACACCGTGCAGGGCGAATACGCGAACAGGATCACCCCCGAGTGGCGCCGGCTGCTGCGCGTCATTTATGGCAATACTCCATATGTCGAAGGCTGGGCCGTTTACGCCGAGCGGGTAATGGAGGACGCGGGCGTGAATGCTGGTGATCCTGTGAAGATGCGCCTCAACGGCCTCAAGTGGATGGCCCGCATTTACATGAATGCCATTGTCGACGTCCGGTTGCACACCATGAACATGAACGGCGATTCCGCGGTCACTCTGATGATGCGGGACGCGTTTCAGGAACGGCCGGAAGCTGAAGCCAAGCTTCAGCGGGCGCAGCTTGATTATGTGCAGTTGATGACATACATGGCCGGCGCGCACGAGTGGACGAAGCTGCGCCGCGATGTGGAGATAAAAGAGGGCCGGGCGTTCAACATGTGCCGGTACCATGACACTGTTTTGCTTTACGGGCCGGTATCGGTGCCGACTGTTCGGCGACTTTACATGGCGGGAGTTGGGGTGGGCGGCAATCGTGAGGCTTCCCGCTGTATGTAGTGCGATCCTTCGGATTGAGAACTAACCGCGGGTAGTCCTCAAACCGCAGTCAGGTCAAATCATCGCTATGACTGCCCCAGCAGAAGTTCCTCCAGCGCGAGCCGCGTCTTGGGCAAGAGCCGGCTTCCGTCGAAATATCGCGTGACGATAGTCATTGCCTACTCGGTCGTCTCAATGTTGAGACACCTGAGCAGACACCGCACATCATTGAGGTCGTGAAATTCCCCTGCGGCGACCCACAGATGAGTGCCCGGAATTTCAAGGGGTCACCCCTTTGACCATCACGCCTCTTTTGCTGCTGCCATGCTCCGCGCTTAAGCTCGCAATCCGCTCGTCAACACCTGTCGTCAAAACGCCTATGTTGTGCGCCACTGATAATGTCCCCTTGTGCGGCCATTAGAAATGTCCCCTAGCATGTTGCTCTCTCTTTGGAGCGAGTGGCGTGGTGGAGCGGACGGCGATGAGCGGACGGGAGTTAGAGCGCGGATCAGTTCTTGAGAGAGTTCAGCTGGGGTCGATCGACCTTGGCGCGGCGGCATCGTTGCTGGGACTTTCATATCGTCAGACGAGGCGGGTGAATGCTCGCTACAAGGCACACGGCGGAGCCGGCCTTGTGCACCGGGGCGCGGGGCGGCCGTCGAATCGGTCGCATCCTTCGGCCGAGCGTGAGATGGTGATGTCGCTAATCAGGAAGCACTACGGAGGGAAGAAGGAGAGAGGGCCGCATGAGCGATTCGGCCCGACGCTCGTAGCGGAGCATCTCTGGACTGATCACGGCGTATTGGTGGCTGTCAGGACCCTTATGCGATGGATGATCGATGATGGTCTTTGGTCGAGGGCACGGAAGACACGCTCGGTGAAGCACCCGAGGCGCGAGCGAAAGGCTCGATTCGGCGATCTCATCCAGCTCGATGGCAGCTTTCACGACTGGCTCGAAGGGCGGGGCGGAATGATGACCCCGTGCCTGATGACGATGGTGGATGATGCCACGGGTCTGACGCTCCTGTCGTTCGAGGACCATGAGACGACTTGGGCCGCGACCAGGGTGCTCCGTGCATGGATCGGCGAGTACGGCATTCCTCGGGCTCTCTATACGGACTGGAGGAACGTCTACAAGCGACTTCTTACCGCTGGCGAGAGGGCCCGGGGGGAGAGCGAGGCATTCACCCAGTTTGGCCGGATGTGCGAGAAGCTCGGGATCACGATCATCGCGGCCTCAAGCCCGCAGG
>JBBJNV010000036.1 GCA_037721215.1 Gemmatimonadaceae bacterium | reverse complement strand
ATGTGATGCGTATCCGCCGCGCGCAATAACGAAGGGATAACGCGTCTGAAGCGGGATTATCTCGTGTGAGATGTTCAAAGAGAGCCCAGCGAGGACGCAAGCGGCTTCGCTGGAGAGACTGTCCTCGAGGTCCACGCTCCGCGCAGGTCATCGGCAGAGTCGGACTTTGCCAGAAACGATATGAGAGCGTCAGCCATGTCGTTTCCCCGCTGATAACGATCCCCGGCCCGCTTGGAGAGACACTTAGTGACGATCGCCGAAAGCTCGGTCGGAATCCGCGAGTCGACCACATCGGGCGCAGCCGCCGTCTCCGTGACGTGCTTGTAGCTTATCGAGTATCCGTCGGCGCCATCGAACGGGGGGAATCCGAGGAGCGTCTCGTACATAACAACGCCGAGCGCGTACAGGTCACTCCGTCCGTCGAGAAGCTTCCCGCGGGCCTGTTCCGGCGACATGTAGTGCGGAGTGCCCATGACGTTTCCGGTGCCCGTCATGCGGGCGCGAAAATGTCCGGTAGCGATTCCGAAATCAGTAACCAGAGCGTTCTCGTCCTCGTCGAAGAGAATGTTGTCCGGCTTGATGTCCCGGTGAACGAGGCCATGCCGATGCGCATAATCGAGAGCGCACGCTACCTGGGCCGCAATCGCTGCAGTGCGCTCGGCTGGAAACGAGCGCCTGTTGTTGATGCGGTCGGCAAGGGTCCCGCGAGCCAGATAGGGCATCACCAGAAAGACCTGATCTCCAACCGAACCAAAGTCGGTGATCGAGCAGATGTGGGGATGTACCAGTTGCGCTGCCGATTCAGCTTCGCGCCGAAACCGTTCCCGCATGTCGGCATCGCGTGCAAGGTGCGGATGCATCACCTTGATCACCACCGGGCAATCGAGGGCGATGTGGAGGGCGTAGTATACGTTCGCCATCCCGCCTTCCCCAACGCGGTGCATGACACTGTAGCGCCCGCCGGTCACGTGTCGCAACGCCGTGATGGCGGGATCGGGTGGCTGCGCATTCCGGTTGGTGACAACCGGCAGAATCTCGCTGCACCGAAGGCAACGCGCAGCGGCTCCACGGTTCCATGATCCACAATCAGGACAGAACATCGTTACCCGCCAAACTGCATCTTAACGAAATCATAGGCTGGCCACGGACCGGTGAGCCGGAAGTCGAGGCTCGTGTGCCGTTCGTCTTCTTTCGTCACGAGCTCTCTGAATACATCCCATCGCTCCGTTTCGACAAGAAATGAAGCCTGGGCTACCACAGTCGTCTCGTCATCCGGAACCGGCAGATTTATCGTCGCCGCCGACTGACCCCGCAACACGCGCATGCTCTGGGAGGCCGTCGCCTGAAGCTGCTTGGCGGTTTCCTTTGACTCTCCGGGAGTTGCATTCTCGGGATCGACACCGGCGCTCTTGACGATGGTCAGCCGCGCCTGCGAATGACCGTCAATCGAGCCCATCGCCCCGGTGAGCGCGAAGTAATGCAGCTCGAGCCACCGGGCAAGGCTGTCCCGCGATCTGAACACCGTGCCAGGCGGCGCCGGAAGCACAGCCGTGTTGGATTGAACCTCTTCGACAATCCGCGCGTACTCGTCGATCTCGGCCGCATCGATCACGACGCGCGCGTATTTGCTTGGCGCTACGACGGCGGCGAGGGCGCGAAATGGAACGAGGGATGTGCCCTCCGCGAAGGGCTCCTGCGCGCCGGTTTCGTATGCTGCCACTCCGAAGAGCCTGAGTCCGTTTACAGAAGTTTGCGCCATTTCAGTATAGCGAGGAGGATACCGCCAAAAGCGAGTTGTGCGAAGAGCATTATCCAGAAGCCGTAGGGGCTGCCAGCCCATGGGATCTTCTCGAAATTCATACCCCACATCCCACTGACGACGACGAATGGCACGCTTATCGTCGCGACGGTGCTCAATCCCTTAGTGACTGCCCCAAGGCGATTGGACACCTGTGTCAAATAACTATCGAGCACATTGCTAAGCAACTCACGGTAGGTCTCGAGGGCGTCATTGATCCGCAGTACGTGATCGAAGATGTCCCTGTAGTATATCTGGGTATCGACCGTCAGGAGGACGCTCGGACGGTTCGTCAGCACGGAGAACACATCGCGTTGCGGAGCGAGGTGTCGCCGGAGGGAGAGGACCAGCCGCTTGACATTGAAGATTTCACGCAGGGCGCTCTGGTCGAAGGCGGCAAAAACTTTTTCCTCCAGACCGTCCATGAACACGTCCAGCTGATCCAGAATAGGGAAATAAGCATTCACTGCTTCGTCGACTACGGCATGCATGAGGCGCGCCGGGCCGGCCGCGACCAGTTCCGGCTTCCTTTTCAGAATTTCGGCTGTGCGCTGCGTAGGCTTTGACTGCCCCCCATGGACGGTCACCAGGTAGTTGGGGCCCAGGAAGCAAGTGAGGTTGACGGTCTCGATGTCGTACGGATCTTCTGTGTCGTCCCGGAACGCGATCGTCCGGACGACAAGAATCAGGTAACCACCGTATTCTTCGATCTTGACCCGGGAATCGGGGTTTAGGCTGTCCTCGATAGCAAGCGGATGGAAATGAAACACGTCGCTGAGAAGTGCCACTTCCTCCGCAACGCGCAAATCCACGTCTACCCAGAGCACCCCTTTCTCTGACGCCAGCGCGCGCGACAACTCTTCGGAACTCAGCCGCTGGGTGGCAATTCCGGCGGCGTCGTGAAAACAACTCCAGGCGCCTTGCGCCGTTGCACTCGTCGTTACCTCGGGCATCGAGCGGTGCAAGTTATCGTCACGGCCGCGACGATGGCAGACGATGGCATCAGCGCCTCCGGCAACGGTATCACGTCAGGGCAGCCAGGTGAGCAACACATGCCTCTGCGACCTGGTCGGGCGCGTATCCGCCTTCGAGTGCGCTGACAATACGCCCGCCACACCAGGCGTTGGCACGGGCGACGAGACTTCGCGTCAGTTCGACAATGTGATCGTTCGCGAGAGTGAAGCCCCCCAAGGGGTCGGATGCGAGACAATCGAAACCGGCGGAGATGAGAACAAGGTCTGGCACGAAGCCCACTGTTGCAGCATCGATACCGCGCTCGAGCGCCTCGACGTACGCACCGGGCGCCAATCCTGAAGGCATCGGGAGGTTCCAGACACTCCCGTGCGGGCCCCGATCTGCCGCGGCGCCAGTGCCTGGATACCAGGGCCATTGATGCATCGACACAAAATGGATATCGGGCTCGGTCTCCACCATCGCCTGCGTTCCGTTGCCATGATGTACATCCCAGTCCACAATCAGGATCCTGGTTGCTCCGTGAACCTTTCTCGCATAACTGGCAGCAATCCCAACGTTCCCGAAGATACAGAATCCCATTGCCCGGTCTCTCAGCGCATGGTGGCCAGGGGGTCGCACCGCGCAAAAGCTCCTCCTGGTCGCGCCGGTCATCGCGCGGTCGACCGCGTCGAGAACCGATCCGGCGCCAGCGGTGGCGGCCTGCCAGGAGCCCTCGCTTGCGACGGTGTCATTATCGAGACGACCTCCTCCTCTTTCAGCCAGCTCCCTGACAGAGTCGATGTAGCCTGCATCGTGAGCTAACGAAAGCTCCTCCATGGTCGCATGACGGCCCTCGACCTGTTCGATGGTGGCGAAGAGCGCAGGCTCATTCCGCAAGGCCCTGGTGATGGCGCGCAAACGGCCGACATGCTCGGGATGCGCCCACCCTGTATCATGCCGGCCGCAATCCGAATGCGAGATGAAGGCCACAGTCGCCTCCGAAGAATCCGCTATCGGACCGGCCTCCGCCGGCGACGCGATACCAGCAGTGTCGACCCATCCTTCACTCCGACAAACGCTAGCGAAGCGTCTTCATGGAGGATCTCAAAACCGTGGAGCTTGACGACAAAGTCGCCCCCTTGCACGCCGTCGGGATACAGCGCTCTGAGCGCGGCGGTCTTGACGGAGCCCACCAGCTGCCACGAAGCCGCAACGACACGCACGGTGGTCCAGAGATCTTCGCTCTGCACCCGCATGTGAAGTGCAGCGTCGCCATTTGCTTCCAAGTGAATGACGTCGCCACCCGAGCGAAGCCCGTCAACAAACGGAATCGTCACGTTGCCTCAGCCGGGAGGGGGCGCGGCAATACCGCATCGAATTCAACTTCCTGCGAAATGGACGGGCTGGAGGGAAGATTGTCGAGAAACCGTGCCACCTGCTGATCGAACAGATATGTCGACGCCGTCACACGGGTGCCCCCGCCAGGCGCTGATGCAGTCCCGATCACAATCTCTTCGCCGCCCTGGCCCCGCAAAGTGATATGGACTGCACTTTCCTGCTCCGGAAAGGCGGCATAGATACCGCTGCGCCTCGAGAAAAAAACCCGGGCTTCGGCAAGAACATCCGCAGCCGCCAGTGGAGTCGATTTCTCCTGCAACGTGCGGGCACGCTGCGAGTTTTTCTGTGTGTCCATTTTGTGATTGTCGGGAACGCGGCTGCCCGCCAGGAGGTATGGGTTATGCGTTTTGCTGGCTGACGCCTGAATCTACCGGGCGCTGGATAGTCGGACAACCGCTAAATTCCGCTGGTCCGGATGGGAATCAACAGGTGCATCCTTTCATCGAATCATGCAAATACATACACGTGTAATCCAGAGCAGGATGAAGTTCGTGGCTTTGGCGGTCGCGCTCGGCGCATGCGCGCCCGTCCAGACAGCGCCGGTACCGGCGGCATCGAGCCAATCCACCGGCGGTAGCGCGCAGGCGACGGGGGTATTGGCCGCTCCCGGTTACAAGCCGGAGTTCGGGACGATGTGGACGTTTGAAGCCCCGCCCCTCGACTACTGGAAAACGACTTACAATTTCAGCCCTGACAAGAAGTGGCTCGACCACGTCAGGCTTGCGTCCGTACGGCTGCCAAATTGCTCGGCCTCATTTGTTTCGGCGAATGGCCTGGTGATGACCAATCATCACTGTGCCCGGGCATGTATCGAGGAATCGTCGTCCCGTGACAGCAACTACATCCAGACCGGATTCGCCGCGGCCAGTCTGAGAGACGAAAAAAAATGCGCTGGCCTCTATGTGGACCAGTTGATTTCCATCGAAGCGGTGACCGATCGGGTGCGGGGGGCAATCACCGCTTCGGGTGCCGGGGAACGGGCTGCGCAACGGAGTGAATCAATCGCTGCGATCCAGAAGGAATGTGCCGCGGCCACGTCGAATACCTGTCAGGTCGTTTCGTTGTACCAGGGGGGCATTTACTCGCTGTATCGCTACAAGCGGTATAACGACGTGCGCCTGGTGATGGCGCCTGAGGGACAGATTGCCTTTTTCGGTGGAGATCCTGACAACTTCACTTTCCCGCGCTTCGACCTCGACCTCACATTGCTGCGGGTCTACCAGAACGATGTGCCCTTCAAGCCGGCTGACTTCCTCAAATGGAGCGCCCGGGGTCCGATTGAGAACGAGGCAGTCTTCGTTGTGGGTAATCCAGGCTCCACGGGGCGACTGAACACGGTTGCGCAAATGGAGTTTCTGCGAGATGTCCAGTATCCCGCCACGCTGTCAGGCTATCAGCGACAGCTGGCGATTTATGAACAGCTCGGCGCAAGCGACACCTCGGCTCGCCGCAGATATCAGAACGATGTTTTCGGAGTCGCAAACTCGCAGAAAGCCGTCACCGGTTATCGCACTGGTCTGGTGGACAGTGCCCGGTCAGCGAGGAAGCTTGCATTCGAGAATGAGTTTCGCGCACGCATCAACGCCAACCCCGCATTGCGCACGCAATACGCCGGGACCTGGGATGCCATCGCTTCTGCCCAGCGCGGGCTGGCATCATTCAATCGGCAGCTCCGATACACCGGATTCGCGGGTGGATCTCAGCTTTTGACGGTTGCCGCACAAATCGTCCGTGTAGCGAGCGAGAGTGCGAAACCGAGTGCCGACCGTCTCGCGGCGTACCGCGGACCGGGTCTCGAAACGATCAGGGAAGGCATCACTCGTGACAGGCCAATCGACATTGCATACGAGCGGCTCGCACTTGCGGCGCAATTACGGGCGGCGCAGTCGGAGCTTGCCGCCGGGGATCCGTTCCTCGTAGCAGCGCTCGCGGGCAGGACGCCTGAGGCTGCGGCCGAGGCGCTCGTGAGCGGAACGCAGCTCGTGAATACCGCGGCTCGACGCGCGCTCGTCCAGGGCGGCGCCACCGCAGTCCTGTCGTCGACCGATCCGCTGATTGTACTCGCGCGCGCTATCGACCCGCTGAACCGTACTGTCGTCGCACGGGCAGACAGCATCAACGCCATTATTGCGACAAACGCGGAAAAGATCGGGCAGGCATTGTTTGCTGCCTACGGTACGTCACTTCCGCCGGATGCCACATTCACACTCCGTATCAGCGACGGCCTCGTGAAGGGCTATGCGTACAATGGGACGGTAGCACCGCACAAGACGACCTTCTTCGGGCTTTATGCCCGGTCGTCCGAGTTCGACAACAAGGACCCTTTTCATCTGCCGCCCCGCTGGATTGCCCGGCGTGACCGCCTCGACATGGCGACCGGTTTCAACTTTGTATCGACGAATGACATTATCGGCGGCAATTCAGGCAGTCCGGTGATCAACCGCAACGCGGAAGTGGTGGGACTGGCCTTCGACTCGAATATCGAGGGAGTGCCGAACCGTTTCCTGTTCGACGCAACCACTGGCCGCACCGTCAGCGTGCACTCCGCGGGCATGATCGAGTCGCTTCGCAAGATGTACGACGGCGGTCGGATCGCCGACGAGCTGCAGGGTATATCGCGGCAGGCCGCTCCGGCGGTGCGCTAAAGCGGCGCAGTCATCGCATCGGGAGCCGGCTTCTGACCGGCGCCCGCCGCAATCTCCAGAATGGATTCGTAAATCAGACGCGTGCCGAAGTGCAGCGATTGCAACGGCACGCGTTCGTTGTGACCGTGCATTCGCTCTTCGTCAGATTGCACCATCGGGAATGGCAGCAGGCCGTAGGCATTGATGCCGATACGCCGCAGGTGCGCACTGTCGGTTCCTCCGGTACTGAGATAGGGCACAACCGGCATTTCCGGATCGAGCGTGTGAGCGGCCTTCACAATGGCGCGAAACATTGTGGAGTCAGCATCCGAAGCCGCTTGATCATCGCCTCGCGACTCGATCGTAATTGTCACGGCGGGATCGTCGACACATGCCTCCATCCGCCGGATAACATCCTCGATGAGCTCCCCGGGAATAGTGCGCACATTCAATGTGGCGCCAGTTTCCGCGGGAATTACGTTGCCAGCCACACCGCCTGACAGCATGGTTGGAGAAATGCCATTGCGCATCACTGCGTTGAAGACTGGAGTCTGGGCCAGTGTCTTGGCCGCGTTGTCACTCGCCCCCCGGTCGGCGGACACCAGCCCGCGCATGGCGTCGCGCACAGCGCGCTCAGGCCAGAATTCTGCCAACCCTTCGAAGAATCTTCGCGTCGTCGCCGTCAGCGTCACCGGTTCCTGATGACGACTCAGTTTCTCCAGCGCTCGCGCGAGTGCAAAAACAGCATTACCGGCCAGCGGAATGGCGGCATGTCCGGCTGGCCCGCGCGCTGTCAATAAGACCTTGTGCGAGATTTTTTCCGACGTCTGCACCGCCAGATATCTCGTGCCGCCCTCGATAATGCGCGTCCTGCCCCCCTCATTGATGGCGAATTCAGCGTCCAGCAGCTCCGGATGGTGGGCCACCAGCCATGTCATTCCGTCCTGCCCCCCGGTCTCCTCGTCTGCGGTGGTAACGAACACAACGTCCCGCTCGAGCTTTAGGCCCTCATGTTCGATGCGCCGGCGAAGCAGCAGAACTGTCATCAGGTTTGCAGCGAGCATCCCCTTGTCGTCGATTGCCCCGCGTCCATAGAGGTATCCATCCTGAACGACACCCTCGAATGGGTCGAAATCCCATTTGTCCCTCTCCACACCCACCACATCCATGTGCGACAACAGCATGACCGGTCGTTGTCGCCCGTTGCCACGCAGGCGCGCCACTACCGTTGCCCGGTTGGGAACCGGCACGAGCAACCGGGTCTCGATACCTTCTGTCTCGAGCAACGATGCTATGAAGGTTGCAAGTGGAAGTTCGTTACCCGGCGGATTCGTAGTGTCGAAGCGAATCAATGACTGGAGCAGGGCGACTGTCTCTTCTTCTGCTGCACGCCAGTCAGGTTGCAAGCAGCGTCTCGATGTTTCTGATTAGCGGCGCAAAGGAAATCGTTCCACCTCCAACGGCCACTCGCGCCGCTATTTCCTCAGCCGTCTCGCGCTGGCCCTCGCCCCACAGCTCCTGGGTCATCCACGGGCCCGCAGCCGGGTTCCGGAACCAGTCGATGTCGAACCGCGAGACGAGTGATTCATTCAGCAGCGACTGCAGCTGCCATGCGCGCAGGTAACGAGTCGAGTAATAACGCGGATCAAAATCGATGAACGCGTCCGCCGTCCGGTACTGAAAAGTCGTTGCGCGACTCAGAGTTTCAACATAGAGGTCAGGAACTGTTCTCCATTCCGTATTGTCTCCGTACGCTTCGACTTCATAGATCAGCTTCCCGCAGTACCGCCTGAGATAGTGCAACTCTTCGAAACCGGCGAGGCGCAGAAAAGCGTCGATGTTGTTGCGATTGAGATCAGTATATCTCAATAGCCATCCGCGATCCTGCATCCGGTGGTCAAACAGCATCGCATACGACTCCGTGACCGAGTTATCTCCCAGCCAGCGGTACTCGAATGGATAGTCTTCACGGGCATTTGCGAAATGAAGCGCATGTCCAGTCTCATGGAGCAGTGTCGTGTAGTCGCTCTGCCCGCCATGAGGCCGGAGGACGAGATAGACTTCCTGGGGAACGCGGGTGGGAGCGCAAAAAGCGCGCGAGCGCTTCCGCGGTCGGTCGCCCATGTCGTAGATGATTCGCCCGCCGGCGTCGGCATCCAGACCCATCTCCCGCAGCTGTCGGGAGACGGAATCCTGAAGGGTCTTGCCAGGGAACGCTGCGTCGTACTCCGACGCGCGCAGGAGTGCCAGCGCATCCGCGCGGGTAGCCTGAGCCGGAGTGATTCCCAGTGAATGTCGCAGATGGTCGGGCAGCGTATCGTCCCACATCGGCTGAGTGTCGCGCAGGAAAGCGGCACATTCGCCGGCCAGCCCCTTGAGCGAAATCCCAGTGACCGCCTCGAAGGTATCGTTGTAACCCCCGGCAATTCCAAGGGACTCAATATATTCCTTCTCACGCTGTAATCGTTCGAGGCGCATCGGAGCATGCTCGGCATCAACGAGCTTCGCGCGGGCTTCGTCAAGCAGCAAGCGCTGATTTCGGTCTTTCTCATTGGCGATTGCAATCGTCGCCGCCTGATATTGAACGCGCCGACCCTCGCTCGTTTCGATAAACGCCGAGCTTTCCCATGCGATCTCACGCTCATCGAGCGCCGCGAGCGACCGGGATGCCTGCGATTCCAGCTGCCACTCTAGAAGCAGCCTCGCAGAGCGGTGCTCTTCCGTGCCTTCCTCGGCGCTTTTGAAAAGGTCGACCGTGAACTCGAGCGCGTTACCGTTCAGAACGCGACTATAGCGATTGTAGATGGGCTGGAATTCGGCACTGGGCTTCTGGCCTGAGTGGGCCAGGTAACTCTCGCGCGAAATCTCCTCCGTGAATGCCTGACCCTCATCGCGCAGAAGCTGGAGAGTCAGGCCACTCACTCTGCAATCCGCTTGTAGAGATACTCGCGAAGACTGTCGACCGAAACACGCTCCTGCTGCAACGTGTCGCGCTCCCGAACCGTAACAGAGTTTCCTGCGGCAGACTCACCATCCACGGTGATGCAGAAAGGTGTACCAATCTCATCCTGACGACGGTAGCGTCGACCGATCGCGCCGCTGTCGTCGTAAAAGACGGCGAATACCGGCCGCAGATCGTCGGCAATCTTTCGCGCAATCTCCGGCATGCCGTCTTTCTTTACGAGCGGGAATACGCCAGCCTTGATCGGAGCCAGTGACGGCTGAAGCTTGAGAACTGTCCGCCCCTCGGTTTCGCCGGCAACACCCTCTTCACAGTACCCGTTGACGAGAAGCGCCAGCAGCGTACGGTTGGGGCCTACCGCAGTCTCGACGACAAACGGAAGAAATCGCTTGTTCGCGCCCTGCTCGAAATACTCGAGTTTCTTGCCGGAGAAAGTCTGATGCTGTGTGAGATCGAAGTCGCCACGATTGTGGATGCCTTCGATCTCCTGGAACCCTAGAGATCCGCCAAAATCGAACTGAACATCGAACGCCGCACGCGCATAGTGCGCCAGCTCGTCGGGCCCATGCTCGTGGAACTGAAGCCTGTCCCCCGCCAGTCCGAGTGCGCGATGCCATGTCATTCGCTGTTCTTTCCAGTATTCGAACCATTGCATGTCGGTCCCCGGCTCGACAAAGAACTGCATCTCCATCTGCTCGAATTCCCGTGTTCGAAAGATGAAATTGCCGGGGGTGATTTCATTGCGAAACGCCTTCCCGATCTGCGCTATGCCGAACGGTATGCGCTGGCGGGTGGACTGCTGAACGTTCAAAAAGTTGACGTAGGTTCCCTGAGCGGTTTCCGGCCGCAGGTAAACGACCGCCGCCGTATCTTCGGCAGGCCCCATAAAAGTCTTGAACATCAGATTGAACTGACGGGCTTCACCAAGCGTGCCTTTCATACCACAGGCAGGACACTGGGCATCCGGCGTGCCCGGCGTGCCTTTGATTTTCTGATCGTCGGCGCGGAAGCGTTTCCTGCAGTTGCGACAATCCACCAGCGGATCGACAAACCCACCTACGTGTCCGCTGGCTTCCCAGACTCTCGGATGCATCAGAATCGCCGAGTCCAGACCTTCGACGTTTTCTCTCGTGCGGACCATGTTGTTCCACCAGCGCTCCTGGAGATTCCGCTTGAGCTCAACTCCAAGCGGCCCGTAATCCCAGACAGATCCGGTCCCGCCGTAGATTTCGGAGGACTGAAAGATGAAACCGCGCCGCTTTGCGAGCGACACGAGTTTGTCCATCACGTCGGGCTGGTTGGGCATAGGCTGCTAAATATAGTGTGGCCAACTGCTGCTTCCCGCGTCAGGCACTGATGATCTGATCGCGTCTCGTGCCAACGCTAACGTATGCGATAGCCGTCTCCACAAGCGATTCGATGCGGTCGAGATACTTTCGCGCCGGGGCAGGTAATGCCGCGAGCGTTCGGGCATCGGCAGTGGATGTTCGCCATCCGTCCAGCCACTCATATTGAGGCACCGCCCCCTCGAGCGCAGTCAGGTCGCCGGGGAAGTCAGTGTAAAGGTCGTCTCCGATCTTGTAGCCGGTGCAGACCGCTACCCGGTCGAAGCTGTCGAGAACGTCGAGTTTCGTGACGGCAAGCCCGGTGAGGCCGTTGATACGAGCCGCATACTTTACGACGACCCCGTCAAACCATCCGCAACGCCGTGCACGCCCAGTCGTCGCGCCGAACTCGTTGCCGAGGGTGCGCATCTGTGTGGAAAGTGGTTCTTCGAGCTCGGTTGGCAGTGGTCCATTTCCAACGCGCGTCGTGTACGCTTTCACGATTCCCAGTGCCGCATGGATCGCCATCGGGGAAATTCCGGTGCCGATGGCTGCGCCGCCGGATGTCGTGCTGCTCGAGGTGACGAAAGGATATGTGCCATGATCGACGTCGAGTAACGAACCCTGAGCACCTTCGAGCAGCACGTTTGCGCCAGTGGTAATGGCACGATGAATCACCAAGCCGACGTCGTCGGTTATCGGCAAAAGCCGAACTGCCAGCCGCGCGAGCAGTGCCAGCGTAGAGTCTACGTCAGCACGCTCGTGCACCCCGTATGATGCAAGCATCGCGTTGGCGTGAGTAACTCCTTTCTCAACGAGCGTCCGCAAACGGTCGCGATGACGAAGGTCGAGTACCCGGACGCCCCGTCGCGCAATCTTGTCCTCATATGCAGGTCCGATTCCGCGGCCTGTAGTGCCAATCTCCCGGCTCGCCGATGATAAGGAATCGACCAGTTTGTGAAATGGCAGCACGAGGTGTGCGCGATCGCTCACATACAGCCGTCCGTGCACATCGACGCCATCTGCGATCAGCTCATCGATTTCCGTGAACAGCGTTTCGGGATCGAGGACGACACCGTTTCCAATCGCGCACCGCACCCCCGGGTGCAGAATACCGCTGGGGATCTGATGAAGGACGAATGATTTCTCACCGATCTGAACCGTGTGCCCCGCATTTGCGCCCCCCTGATAACGGACTACCCAATCGGCGCGCTCCGACAATACGTCAACGAGCTTGCCTTTGCCCTCGTCACCCCATTGCGCGCCGACGATAACTACGGTGCGCGTCTTCGAATCGAACATGTAGCTCCATCCGCACGTGCATGAATTCGAGCGGGTGTCTCGCGCGAGCGCGAACGCATGACTGGTTGGAAAACGAAACGCCCCGGCGCGATGCGCGGGGCGTTGGCTCAATCTACGGGAGAGGGTGGCGCTGTCAATCAGTGCCACCCTGCGAGCCCTTCAATGCTACATCTTCATCGCCATGTCGGCGTCGGCCGCGTTGGGCTCCTGCGGAAACATGATTCCGGACAGGTATGGACTCGATTTGTCGCCGGCCATCAGGGCCATAGCCGTCTTCGCGTAGAATGCGCGGGCATCTGCAACCGTTCTCCGGCCGGTGGCAATGTCGTGCGCCAGGTTGAGCGCGAGATTGTTCGCCTCTTCCTTGTCGCACTGAGCCGAGAGCTCGCCCCTGGTACGGTGAAACCAGACGCTCCCGTCGTACTGGGCCAAGTCGTCTACTTTATCGATTGGGACGGTGTGCATGACAGTGGACGTCAGGTAGTCCGGGTGCGGCATGGGAAAATTGTGCATCACCTCCGTGCGGGCCAACTCGATCTTCTTGTAAGGACCCTTGTTGTACCAGATCATGACCTGATCGCCGGCGACGTTCGGGGCTCCATACTTCGCGACGAGCATCATGCCCGATTCGCGTTGCTTCGCGGGCCACGCGGCGAGCATCGCCGTAGCGCCGCCATTGCCGTTATTGCTGCCTGACTGAGCAGACGACGATCCGTCAACGGTACCAGAGCCGTTGCTGGAGCCCATGGAACCTGAGGGCGTGGACGCGCAGCCCAGCAAGGCAAAAGCGCAGGAGGCGGAGGCGAGGCGCAAGGCATTCCGCCCTGACAATGCCCTGTGAACCTGAATTGGATGGTGCATAATGAAGCTCCTCGTTGTGGGGGGCAGCACTCGCTTCGTACGAGGGGAAGAGTGCCGAGTACACGTCAGTCGGGCATAAGCCATGCCGGTCTGCACGTGAGGGGCGATTTTGGCCAATGCGGGACGAGGCGCATGGCGAAGGAACACCATACGCCGGGGCCGAGATCTGTATCGTGCCGGCAAAGGCTCCGCTGCGGAACGCTGCGCTTATCGCATTGCCGCGAACAAAATCCACGATGCAATGGCGCATCCCACACCGATTTTCATCGCGGTTGCGACGGCCCGGCCGATCAGCGCACCCGTAGCCACGCGGGTGGAATCCCCGTGGCTTTTCCCCAGACTCATTTCTCCTGCCAGCGCACCAACGAAACTGCCGGCAAACGCACCTATCAAAGGTCCGACGATCGGCAATGGGAAGCCCATCAGCGCGCCCACAATACCACCGATGATTGCACCCCAGCTTGCCCGCCGCGAACCACCGTACTTGCGCGCGTACTTGCCCGCCATTCCGAACTCGATCACCTCAGCTACGATACCCAGAACGGTGATGCCGATGAGCGTGAACCAGCCGATCGGCCATCCACCGACGAGGAAGTTGTAGCCGACAGCAGTGGCTATCATCACCCACAGGCCGGGAAGCCCGAGTGCGATGAGAACAAGCGAACCGAGCAGAACGACACCAAGAATTACGATCGCCATTACGTAAGCTCCTCCATTGTGGCCGCGAGCAGCCGGGCCGCCTGAGCGATCCCGGTCCCTTCGATATCGTCGGGTCGATCGCCTTCTGTATGTACGAGTGCCAGTGTCGCGATGTTTCCACGGCTCAAGGTGAGCGAATCCCATCCTGCGTCGCTGAAGGCCACATTGTCAGCGAGCACCCCCGGCAGCATTCCACGAATCTGGATTTCATTTCCATAGCGGGCCGCTGCGCGCCTGATGGCGCCCGCAAGTCCGGACGCACCTGACTTCCCTTTCATCATGCATATAAAGTGACCGTCATCATCGATCGTGTCGCAGTTGAGTGCGATCTGTCCCCCGGGCCGTTCATTCACGAAAGCGCGTGCGCCGGCAAGACCAAGCTCTTCGGCGCTCGAGATGAGCACGCCCACGGCGCGGCTTCCATCGAGTTGACGCGCCGCCATGAGTACCGCGGCAACCCCGCTGGCGTTGTCGAGAGCACCTCTCGATCTGTTGCCGACAATGCAGAGCATCATCGGTATCGTCGATAATCCCGCAAGGCAGGCAACAACGTTTATTGCCAGGTTCATCGACGATAGCGACGTCTGAGACGCATCCCCTCCCGGATTGGCGGGCGGTGGCGAGTCAAGCGCAAGCGCGCTGGCGAAGAGAAGTACGGTGAGCACCGCGAACAGCACGACCGAAAGGATCACGCTCACGATTCGTGCGAGCATTGGAACTGTCTGCGACTTTGTGTCGAGGTGCGCCACGAGCCAGCGGGAAGGTTGCCCGTATGACTTGTCAGCGCGTGTTGCAATCAGATTCACCGATCGCGATCTGAGCCACGGAATGCGAGTCGTGCCATGTCGAGCAACCCAGGAGCCACCAACGCCAAGGATCGCAAATCCCCCGACAAGAATCAGCAGGCCGGGGACCGGCGCGGAGTGACCGGCAGCCGCGTGGCTGGCAGCAAATGCCAATATCGCCATGTAGACCGCGCCGATGGTTGGTGCCCACCGTCCCGGAAATTGCGAGAACTCGAAAACCTGTTCTCGTACATCGAAACCCAGACCGTGCAACTCATCAGTGCAGATCGTTCGCGCATCGCTCTCGGCGGCGCTCCCCGCATTTCGAGGATGTTGAGCAAGCCGTAGCAGGAGTGCCCGTGCAGCGGCAACATCGGCCTCAGCCGGCAGTCCCTGCGGGACAGCCGATGAATGGTTCGCCGGCAATCGGCTCACATCCCTGGCCGATGTCGAATCAGCCAAGACCCATTCGCGCCCGCGTCTCGCGCATTGTCACCTGCGCGACCTTCCGGGCACTGGCGCCCCCATCGCCGAGCACGTCGTCGAGCCGGGTTGGGTTGGCAATGATTTCTGCGGCTTTAGCGCGAATAGGCCCGAGCTCGATTTCCATCGAGGCCAGCAGTACTCTCTTGCAATCGATGCATCCCCAGCCGGCAGTACGGCACTGGATGGCGACGTGCTCTACCGTCGAGGGCGCGCTGAACGCACGGTGGAGCTGATATATGTTGCAGACCTCCGGTGTGCCGGGGTCGGTTCGGCGAACTCTTGCTGGATCTGTCACCGCGGGACGCAATTTGGTCCAGATCTCTTCCGGCTTCTCGAGGAGACCGACGGTGTTGCCAAGCGACTTCGACATCTTCGCTTTCCCGTCGAGCCCCATGATCCGCCGGGTTGGAGTCAGCAGCGGTTGGGGCTCGGGAAAAAATCCAGGTTCTCCCTCAGCATCAGGCGGGGCGATGCCAGCGTGAGGGGTGGCCACGTTAGCCTGAGGCGCAGCGACCTTAGCCTCAGGCGCGGCAACGCCCAGATCAGCGACAGCAAAGTCAGCATCACTTCCTTGCGTACCACCCACAGCAAACTTCGCGTTCCAGCGGCGCGAAATTTCGCGCGATAGCTCGAGGTGCTGAACCTGGTCTTCACCCACCGGAACCAGGTTCGCTTTGTACAGCAGAATATCTGCCGCCTGCAAAACCGGATACATGAGAAGCCCCGCCGCAATACTGTCCTGCCGGCTTGACTTATCCTTGAACTGGGTCTGCCGCTCCAGTTCGCCAAGGGGGGTGATCGTGTTGAAAATCCAGCCAAGCTCGGTATGTTCCGGCACGGCCGACTGAACGAACATTGTGCATCTGTCCGGATCGACGCCCGCTGCAAGCAGCGACACCGCCATGTCGCGCGTGCGGCGTCGCAGCTCGTGAGGCTCATAGGGCGCGGTGATCGCATGGTAGTCGACAATGCAGAAATACGACTCGTATTCATGCTGCAGTGCGACCCAGTTCTTTACCGCGCCCAGGTAATTGCCGATGTGCAATTCGCCCGAGGGCTGAATTCCGCTGAAGATCCGTGACGCGGTCATCGGGCGAAGTTAACGGGAGTGAGGAATGCGTTGCAAGGAAAAAAGCACATCAACCGGCTCATTGAAGCGCTGAATCGCAGCGCGTCCGAGCCTCAGACTTCAGGTGTATGAAACTCATTGAGTGCGTTCCAAATTTTTCCGAGGGCCGGCGCCCGGAGATAACGCTCGCTATTCGCAACTCGATTGCCGCCGTCGAGGGCGTCACTATTCTCGATTCCTCGTCTGACGCATCGCACAATCGGTCGGTGATAACCTTTGTGGTTCCTGCGCATCATGCGGTTGAAGCGGCCTTCGCAGGGATGCGAGTGGCGTCGGCACTAATCGATCTGCGTCTGCACACCGGCGAGCATCCTCGCATCGGAGCTACCGACGTCGTTCCGTTCGTCCCGCTGGAAGACGCAACGATGGACGATTGCGTGGCACTCGCACGCCAGCTGGGAGAGCGGGTGGGCAATGAGCTCGGAATCCCTGTTTACCTCTACGAGCGTGCCGCCACGCGTCCCAGTCGCGTGAATCTGGCCGATGTTCGTCGCGGCCAGTTCGAGGGACTGGTCGACGAAATCGGCGCCAACGCTGAACGCGAGCCCGACTTCGGGCCCAATCGAATCCATCCCTCTGCCGGCGCCACCGCCATCGGTGCCCGTCCTTTCCTCGTTGCCTACAACGTCTACCTCGGCGGTGCAGAAAACCTCGGCCTCGCGAAGGCGATCGCGAAATCCGTCCGTGGGTCGTCCGGTGGATTCAAGGCAGTGAAGGGGCTCGGCCTGGAGGTGGATGGGCAGGCGCAGGTGTCGATGAATCTCGTCGACACTAAGGAAACTCCGCTCCACGTTGCGTACGATTTCATCGCCCGGAAGGCACGCGCTGAAGGCATAGAGGTGACGTGGAGCGAGATTATCGGCCTCGTACCCGAGCAGGTATTGTTTGAAGCTTCAAGCAATTTTCTCAGACTCCGGAATTTCTCGGAGGACCAGGTCCTGGAGCGCCAGGTCTCCCTTGCAATACGTGCCAACGCCGGAGTTGAGGGCGAGGAGGCATCGGATGCGTTTCTGGCCGCGGTGGCTTCTGCAGAGCCGGTGCCGGGGGGTGGGAGCGTCGTTGCGTATGCAGGTGCACTCGGGGCAGCACTGACCCGCATGGTCGCCGCCCTGACGATCGGAAAAAAAAGATACTCGGACGTCGAAGACGAGATGACGGCCGTCGCCTCAGGTTCTGCGGCGCTGGCAAAGGCATTGTCCGCCCTCGTGAAGAAGGACGCTACCGCGTATGCGGCGGTCTCTGCCGCTTACAAGCTCCCGAAAGACACAAGTGATGGCGCGACCATGCGGAAGGAAGCTATCGATACTGCATTGATTGGCGCGGCTGAGATTCCGCTCGAAACTGCGCGGGCATGTGCACAGGTAGCGGAGCTCGCCGCAACAGTGGCGGCGAGGGGCAACTCTAACGCAATCACCGATGCGGGTGTCGCGGCGCTGCTTGCCGAGGCAGCCTGCAGAGGGGCGGCGTACAACGTTCGGGTGAATGTCATGTCGCTCACGGACACATCCCGAGGAGAGCAGCTCGCGCGCGAAGCTTCGGAACTGGTCCATGCAACGTCACTTTACGCGTCAGCGGCTTCGGGCGCAGTGGAGCGCGCTCTCACAAAGTAGAGTGCGCCCGCTCGAACGTGCCTGTGTTTAGTCCCGTTGGCAAAAGTTCATCTGGTATCTTTGCCAGGACGTCGTTGAAGCCGAGGATACAGGCGGCGATAGCGGCTCGCCAAGTCTTTGAATACCGGGTGGACCCTTTGTTTGGCACAATTTCACTGAAACTATTTGGGCTCTTGCGAGGTCGCGATGAAATTTATCCAGGTTATAATTTTAGCCCGTTGTGGGCAATGTTTCAGGAAGTCGGATACAGCACAGTGACTCGGTAAGAAAGTGTCTTGCCCGCTAGTCGGGAAGTATGGCCGATCAGTCAGAGCCCTAACGATCATTGCTGCCGCGTTATTACCGGGGTGCGTGTCAGGCGAGTCCGCTGTTGCCCGGTCTCAGCTGCGCCCATGGTGCGGAGGTGACGCGGGTACATCAACTCCTGGATCGCCGGCCAAAACCCCCGCTGCAAGCAGTCTGCCCACTGGCTTTTCATCGGCGATGCGAGTCAAATCCGTAGTCACCAGGAACGAGTTCAGCGTCCGCTTTTCAGGCATCGTTTGGAACGCGACACCACACGAATTGATACTGCGTCTCGGCGGCGCCTCTCCCGAAGCGGGTGTCGATTACTCCGTAGCCGACTCTGCCGGTCGCGTCGTTTGGAGACGGGACGCGGGGAGAAGCCTGTTTCTGGTGCTCATGTTGATTCCGGTTGCCTCCGGCGATTCAATTACGTTTTTCCATGACTGGAACCTGCGCGACTACCGGGGATTCCGCCTGGCGCCAGGCAGGTATTGCGCGCGGGCGCGTGCGTACCTGGGTGGCAACTGGGCCGACGTTGGCAGCGGCAGGGCCGACGTAGGGAACCCCCAGCCGTTCCAAATCACCCCGTAACCTCATCGCCCGGTCATCGACCCCTCTACCCTTCCGTCAACACCCTCGGTCCGTTCTCCGTCACCGCCACGGTGTGCTCGAAGTGGGCAGATCTCATCCCATCTGCCGTCACGATAGTCCACCGGTCGGGCATTGTTCTGATCCCCGGCTTCCCGACATTCACCATCGGTTCGATAGCGATCGTCAGACCCGGCACCAACCGGATGCCGCGTTTGGGTTTCCCGTAATTCGGCACCTGCGGCTCTTCATGAAAACCAGTTCCGATTCCATGACCTACCAGATCGCGAACCACACTGAACCCCGCGCGTTCGACGACCTGCTGTACTGCCGCGCCAATGTCACCAAGGTGGTTCCCTGCCCTCGCCGCATCGACCCCGGCGTCCAGGGCTTCACGCGTTACGTCGAGCAATCTCTGAGACTCCTCGGCCACGGCACCAACTGCCACCGTCGTCGCGGAATCAGTGTGGTACCCTTCGTACTGTACTCCGACGTCGATCGACACGACATCCCCCTCGATGAGCACCCTCTTTTTAGATGGGATCCCATGCACTATCTCGTTGTTGATCGATGTGCAGATACTCGCCGGAAAGTCGTAGAGCCCCTTGAACGATGGCACCGCCCCCGGATGCCCCCGAATGAAATCCTCGGCAATGACATCGAGATCGGCTGTCGTCATCCCGGGCTTCACCGAACGCTCCATCAGCTTTACAGTGTCCGCCAGAATCTTTCCGCCCCGCGCCATGATGTCGACCTCGCGCCGGGACTTGAGCTGGATCATTCCTCGAGCAGCGCTTTCAGGGCGCGATCGGTAATCGCTTCGACGGGACCAGTAGCATCAACCGTCACGAGGCACATCTTCTTCTCCTTCGCCCACTCGATCACCGGAGCGGTCTGAGCTTCGTAAACACGCAAGCGATTGCGGATCGACTCTGGCTCGTCGTCCTTGCGCCGCACCAGCGTGCCTCCGCATTTCTCACAATCGGCACCGGGCTCGAGCCCTCTGTACGGCGTCTGGCAATTCTCACACACCGTACGACCCCCCAACCGCATCACCAGCTCATTCTCGGCGACATCAAAAAGGACGAACTTGTCCACTTTCCGGCCGAGCTCGGCGAGCATTATCGTGAGGCCCTCAGCCTGGGGCACCGTGCGCACCACACCGTCGAGGATGGCCCCCCGGGCGGCATCTGGCGACGTCAGCACTTCCTTCATCATGCCGAGGATGACGGAATCCGGGACAAGATCGCCGCGGTCCATGAACGCCTTGGCCGAAAGGCCCTGCTCGGTGCCGTCCCTGACGGCAGCTCGCAACACGTCGCCGGTTGCCACCTTCGGAATTCCGAGGTGGGCGGCCAGCCGCTCGCCCTGAGTGCCCTTGCCCGCTCCAGGGGGGCCAAGCAGTACCGCTATCATCTGGGCGCGGGCGGGCTAGAAGCCGCCGCCCATCGCCTGCCGACCGCGATACCGCACGCGGCCTTTCTTCATGAAGCCGTCGTACTTCCGCAACAGCAGGTGCTGCTGGATCTGCGCCATGGTGTCGAGCGCAACACCCACAACGATGAGCAGGGACGTTCCGCCAAACTGGAACGGAACGTTGATGACGTCGGCAATGAATACCGGCAGCAACGCGATGAACGTCAGGAATATCGCCCCCGGAAGCGTGATCCGGGTGACGACATGGTCAATGTATTCAGCCGTCTTCGAACCCGGCTTGACGCCCGGAATGAATCCGCCCTGTTTCTTCAGATTCTCGGACAGATCGATCGGGTTGAAGATGATCGACGTGTAGAAATACGTGAAGAAGACAATGAGGGTCGCCGATAGCACGTAGTACAGCCAGGTGCCCGGTTGGAAAAGCTCGGCTGCCTGCTGGGCGCCGGGGTTGCCGCTGAACTGGGCGATCGCCCCCGGCACAATGATGACCGATTGCGCGAAAATGATCGGCATAACGCCGGAAGCATTGACACGAAGCGGAATGAAATTCTTTGCCGCCTCACGCATCCTGCCGCGGGCCATCGTACGCTGCGGGATTTGAATCATAGCCCGCCGCGCGGCCATTGTGATCGCGATCGTACCTGCGACGACCCCGAGCATCACGAAGCCGAGTAAGAGGAGCGCAAGGGGCGCCAGCGCACCCGTTTGAACGAAACGGAAAGTACTGAAGATGCCCGGCCAGAACCGCTCGATAATCGAGAAGAAAATGATGAGGCTGGCGCCATTTCCAAGCCCACGCTCGGTGATCTGTTCGCCGAGCCACATGACGAAGATCGCGCCAGCGGTAAGGAACAGCACCATTTGTACGATAAACCCGAAACCGGGGTTAATGACTGCGTTCTCAAGCGACGACGTGAAAAGCGCAAAGCCGTACGCCTGCACCACCGCCAGCAACACGGTAAAATACCGCGTCCATTGCGTGATTTTCTTCCGGCCTTCCTCGTCCTTCTGCATCTTCTCGACTGTCGGCACGACGGCGCCGGCAATCTGCATGAAAATGCTCGCCGATATGTACGGCATGATGCCCAGCGCAAAGACTGTTGCGCGCGACAAACCTCCGCCGACGAAGAGGTCGTACAGCCCGAGGATGCCGCCGCCGCCCTGATTTCTGAAGAAATCAGTGAGCGCTACTACATCGACACCCGGAACCGTGATGTGCGCACCTGTGCGATAAAGCACAAGGCACAGGAACGTAAACGTGATTTTCTGCCACAGTTCGGGCGTGTTGTAAATGTTCTGGACCGCCGCCGCTGGGTTGTTTTGTGCCATGTTACTCCTCGACGCGGCCCCCGGCCGCCTCGATCTTCTCGCGTGCGCCCGCGCTCATCTTGATACCGCGGATAATGACTGCACGAGACAGATCGCCATTGGCAAGCACTTTCGCGGGGCCCTTTCGCGCATTGATGAGCCCGGCCTCAACGAGCGACTCCCGCGTGGCCTCGACTCCTGCAGGCAGGCGCTGCTCGAGATCGCTCAGACGAACGACCTGATGCTCTATCCGAAAGATATTCGTGAACCCACGCTTTGGCAGTCGCCTGGTGAGCGGCATCTGTCCACCTTCGAACTGCGGCTTGCCACCACCGGGCCCATGATGTCCAGCACGGGCCTTACTGCCCTTATGCCCCTTGCCAGAGGTTTTTCCTGTTCCCGATCCGGGTCCGCGGCCAATCCGCTTTCGATTACGATGCGAGCCGGGCGCTGGCACGAGGTTGTGCAGGCCCAGCCGTTCCACGCTCTCAGGAGCATCGGATTCCATCACTGCGTTCTTTTTTGCCACAGCTCTATTCCTCGACCGTCGTCACTTCTATCAAGTGACGGACGCGTTTGATCTGTCCGCGGAGTGATGCCGAATCCTGCACCGTGATTTCCGCCTGATGGTGTCTCAGACCCATCGCTTCGAGGGTCTGTCGCATGCGCCACGAGTGACCGATGCCGCTTCGCACCTGCCGGATGCGCACTTTGCCAGTGGTGAGAATCGACTTGGGCGTAGTGCGAGGCCCTTTCGTATTCCACCACACATGAGTTCTAGCCAAGTTGTGACTCCCTTACTTTCGCCCGCGACCGGTAGCCGAGCGAGCTGACCTCAATACCGCGCTCGCGCGCGATCTCTTCTACTGTAGTGAGCTGCTTGAGACCATCGAGCGCCGCCAGCACCATGTTGTGGGGGTTGGTGGAGCCCAGGCTCTTGGTGAGAATATCCGTCACTCCGGCGCACTCCATGATTGCGCGCACGGCACCTCCGGCAATTACACCGGCACCCGGTGCGGCTGGCTTCATCAGAACCTTGCCCGCCCCATGCTGGCCGACGACTTCATGCGGAATGGTGCCGCCCGTCATCGGTACGCGCGCCATGTTGCGGCGCGCACCGTCAACGGCCTTGCGAACCGCCTCGGAAACTTCGTTTGCCTTGCCAGTCGCAAATCCGACCTTGCCCTGTGCGTCACCCACCGCGACGAGCGCGTTGAAAGAAAACCGGCGTCCGCCCTTGACGACTTTGGCAACGCGGTTGATGGCAATGACGTTCTCGACGAGCTCGCTGCCGCCCTCTCCACGTCCGCCGTCACGT
>JBBJNV010000035.1 GCA_037721215.1 Gemmatimonadaceae bacterium | reverse complement strand
GGCGCGCGAACCCCCCGGGGGCCCCCCCGCGCCCCCCCGCTTCTTTGCTTCAGGCATTCGTGCTGCCTAGAGCGTGGACTTGTACAGCAGTCTGTTCGGCGTGCCCGTCACGTTGCCTGTGATGACGTTCGCTGTCGAATTGTTGATGATCCAGGTGCGGATCGTGGAAAACGATGCATCGCCGAACGTTGCCTTGTACAGCGCTCCGACTCCGGCGACGTGTGGCGAGGCCATGGATGTCCCGCTAATCGTATTCGTGCCGCCATTCAGCCAGGTGGATTTGATGCTCGACCCCGGTGCATAGAGCTCCACGCAGCTGCCGAAATTGGAGTACGATGCCTTGGCGTCCGTCGACGTTGAAGCAGCGACGGTGGTGGCGTTCGGGGCGCTGGCGGGCGAAACATTGCACGCGTTCTGATTCTCGTTGCCTGCAGCGACAGCGACGAACACTCCGCGATTCGCCAGATTATTGATCGCATCGTTGGTGGCCTGTGAGAATCCGCCGCCAAGCGACAGGTTCGCGACGGCCGGCGCGATCCGGTTGGTCGCAACCCAGTTGATCCCGGCAATTACGCCGGAGTTGGCCCCTGAGCCGTTGCAGTCAAGCACACGTACTCCCCTCAGCAGAACGGCCTTTGCGACGCCGTAGGTCGCCGAACCCACCGTTCCGGCGACATGAGTGCCATGCCCGTTGCAGTCCTGACCATTGCCGCCGAACGCATCGTACACGGCGCTGGCCCGCCCGCCGAACTGCGTGTGGCTGGTCTGTATTCCGGTATCGATAATGTAGGCGCGTACTGCGGACGCGGTGGCGGTGTAGGTGTACGAGCCGGAGAGTGGCAGCGCCCGTTCATCGATTCGGTCGAGACCGTACCCGGGAGCGGTCTGCGTCGTCGTCGCCTGCACCACCTGATCTTCCTCGATGTATGCAACTTCAGGCTCACCACGAAGCGCTTCGACCTGCGCGTCGGAAAGCTCGCCTGCAAAGCCCTTCAGCGCCGCCGAATACTTGTACTTGCTCTTCGCGTTGAATTTCCGGAGAAGTTTGTCGGATGTTGCATCGGCATCGACGTCGTCTCTGAAGACGACGATGTACTGGCCCGGAATGACATCCTGGTTATTTGACTGCTGGGCGAAGACCGGCCCGGTCTCGGGCGGTTGCGGGCGGTTGGGGGCCGCCGGCTCCTGACAGGCTGAGAGGGCTACGACACTTACTGCGATGCTTGCTGCGATGCGTTTCATGCACTGACTCCGGGCGAGTATGGGAGGGATGCTGACGCTGATTAGTGCGGTTGCCACGTCACGCGCGCCGACGTGCCGAGCGCGCCAACATAGGACGGAAAAACAGACGGTGCAACAGCGGGTTTCAGTCGAGCCCGGGTATCGAGTCCATGCAGTGAAAAAAGTTAAGTCACGCCCGTCGCTCCCCATTTCCGTCGGCGTCATACCTAAGAGGCCTGCTCAGGGCAGCGAAGTCAACGCCGAGGGAACTGCCGAGGCGTAATTTCGTCGTGCCTTTACCTTCAGTCCAACTATTTGGGACGCGCCCTCTTTCGAGATGGCTTCCAAGTGTTCCGGTTTGCAGCGGGCTTAGCAAAGCACCTCAGATTTCGGGCCCCAAGATTTTCGTTGTCTGCTCAAACTGGGCGTAGTACAGCGGAATATGATACAGGGCCCGCAGATGACGTAGATACTCTCGTTCCTTGTCATCCGGCGCAGGACTGCCGACAACCACTAACTTCGACGCAAGTTGTAAGTCAGGGAAATGCGTGTACTCCAGAAGTTGTCCGACCGCTTCGCGGATGCACCCCTTGACCGTAAGCGCCATCTTGATTTCGTAGAACACGGTCTCAATGCCGTCTCTGACAACTAAATCGACGTTGTTCTCTTCGTAACTTACGCTCTTACCACTCTCGTCAAGAAGCTTTTTTAGTTCATTCTGTAGACGGGAATGTTGGGGATTAATCTCCGTTGCGCCGATAGCTCGTCTTGGTCGCGTTTCTTCGGATTTTGGACGACGACCCATTTTCCCGGTTGTTCGTTTTGGCTGACTTCCTTCGATTGCCGCAAAACCACCATCCCATTTGTAGGGGATGTAGCGAAACGAAGTTGTGGTGAGCGCGTGCCCGGGCACGA
The DNA here is from genome assembly GCA_037721215.1 of Gemmatimonadaceae bacterium. NCBI lineage: Bacteria > Pseudomonadati > Gemmatimonadota > Gemmatimonadia > Gemmatimonadales > Gemmatimonadaceae > Gemmatimonadaceae bacterium. The sequence goes on along the minus strand of JBBJNV010000035.1, from coordinate 26,190 downwards.
TTTCAGGTCGAGGATCAAACACTTTGACGTCGGTCGATTGAAGTCGAACGTTGACAAATGAGTCGACGGGAGCGCTCTCTATTGCTTTGCGTCGAATATTGAGACTTTGTAAGTCATCGCCCATTTGATCGAGCCAACCGCGCCGTCGATATTCTCTCTTAACACTCTGCAGTTCAGCCTTTCGCGGTACGTAAAGGTTGTTTAGGATTGCTACTGCTTCCCGATCACCGTCTGGACGGCGCGTATATAGAGACACGGAGAAGACGGTGTCCTCTAACTTTCCACGAGCCTTGTTGATTGGCTGAAGAAACCCGTACCGGTAGCCATCGATCTCCCATTCAGGGTTTAGTAACCATTCCTCATGACCAAAGCCGTGTGTGGCTACAAAGGTGCCTTGCTCATAACGTTGTGCGTCGCCTGATGGGCGTCGCCAATTCTCTGTGTTCCAGCAGATGCGACAATACCGATCCATCTTGTGACTCCTACGCGTGAGCTGCCGCGGTGCGTGGAACTTCCGTGAACTTTTGCCTTCCGCTGCCAACCAATTGGGTGACGCTACCCGAAGCGTAGCTCACTGGCGGACCTAAGCAAATCCGCCGGTAAGCCGGTGGCATTACACACCGAAGTCCACGTTGTTAAGCCGAGAAATGCGCTGGCAATCTGTGAACGGACAGCCTCGGATCGATGCGGAAGGCTTGCTTTGATTGTCACTGGATCGAGCGTTCGTGTCACCGCTGTCTTCCAGTGCTTTTGAGATTCATCCTCGATGATAAAGAAACCGAAGACAGCGCGGCGCCCGCGATAATCCCACGCCGCATCAATGTGGCGCAGCATCTGATGGCGTCCGCGGAGCCACGTTGTGTAGTCAGTTGGCTTTGGCTCCGTAAATTTGCCCTCGATCACTACGATGCAGCTCGAGGTCTGGATGAAAACGTCGGGGCAACTCGGCCCCTCTAAGATTTCCCAGTGTGGCGGGTCGCTCGGACCAACGAGACGTTGCTGGGCTTCCTTTTGTGTTGCTTTGTCCCCTCTTGCTAACAGGCGTCGTTTCACCCCGACTTCGCCTTTTCCCCACCCGGCTTCCGATCGCGGAGTTGGGCGACTGTCGATTAGGAGGCTCAAGAGAGAGCCGGGGGGATCCAACCTTCGCTCGCTCGGACGCCACCCGCTTTCCATTGGAACCTTAGAATTCCAAGCCGCGCCTTCCAAGACGCCTAACTCTTCAGTGCTGATACGAAGTGGTGCTCTATCGGGTCGAGTCGGCAGTGAGAGAAGAACCGGAAGCCACGTTGACCCGCTCGGGTCGCGCCGCCTTAACTCATCGAAAACGGGACAAACCCTATGCTCAGAAGAGTTAACCTTTCCCATTTGTTCTGCTCCTGGCCCGGCCGACGCCGTTGGTTGACGGAATGACGCAATCGAGGTCTGTGTACCAAATTCACTACTCTATCGAAACGCTAACATAATGACATATGAGCACAGTGGGCCCGGAGGGGCGTTCGTATATCCGAATCGATCGCGAGGATCTTGTAACCTTGTCCGCAATCGCAGCGAATGATCGTGCGGAGTTCTTCGATCTACACCCAGATTGGGCTAAGGTCTATCGAGATCGCTTCGTTGGGGCGGCGCTTTGTCAGGGGGCCGCGCTGCATTTCACCAGCGGACAAGTCGGGATTCAGGATTTTGACGTGTATAGCTTCTACGCTGAGCATCCAGCACGGCGGTGGTATGCGAAGCGCAGCAAACACGTTGACTTCGGCAACTCAAAGTTCGGGAAATCGCTCGATCGGCCAGAGTTTATTGGAAGACGCGTCGATCTCTTGGGCCGGGCACTGCCATGCGAGCCGACGGAGGATTTCGCGAGCGTTGTCCGCGAATGGTTACGCACTGGCCGAACGACGACGTCAAGAATGCTTGCGCAAAAAGCAGTTGTGTTGTTAACACCGGATTCACGCGTAGGAGAAGTTGTCTGGCCGACACCGGCTGAGCGATCTGGGACGTCGGAGAGGTTGATGCGAACCGTTTGAATTGTTCAAACAATAAATCGAATTAATTAGGCGAGGAAACGTGTCAAACGATGCGATTTCATTAACTCGCGAGGAGTTGTACGACCAAGTTTGGTCTCGGCCGATGTCTGTCCTGAGTCCGGAGTTCGGGCTCTCTGATGTTGGCTTGGCAAAGATTTGCCGCAAGATGGGGATACCGACGCCCCCGCGGGGTTATTGGGCGCGGAAGGGTGCGGGTCATAAAGTGACTCAGAGCCCGCTCCCGCGACTCCCCGCTTCTGCAGCTGTCTGCATGAAGTCAGTGACTATTAAGCCTCGCGCAGCTTGGTTGGACGAGGCCTCTCCCGCGGGGATCGGTCCAATTGCAGACCAGGAGCGCTTCGAAGCGGCTGAGTCAAATCGTATTGTCGTTCCAGGTCGAGTCGAAGATCCGCATCCGTTGGTTGCGCAAACTATAATCGCACTTCGGCGAGCAAAGCCGGACTCCAACGGAGTTTTGAAACCGAAAGGCGACTGCCTCGACGTTCAGGTGACTCTGGACAGCTCCGATCGAACAATGTGTATCCTTGATGCCCTAATCAAAGCACTTGATCTAAGAGGTTACAGGACGACCATCCGGAGAAATGGGGAAAACGTCAGCACAAGCGTGCGCATCATTGAGGAGGACATCGCAATAAGTCTTTCGGAGCAAGTCAATCGCGTAGAACGCAAAGATGAAAAGCGAAAGCAATCCGAATGGGGTTTCCCCCACTACGACTGGGTGCCAACTGGTAGGTTGTCGTTGAGGATCCAGAGCTGGTCACCGGGGACACGCCAGAGTTGGTCTGACGGCAAACAGCAACGACTGGAAAGCTGCCTGAACCGATTCATAGTTGGATTGGTTGTATGCGCCGAGGCTGCGCGCGCAGGGCGGTTGGAGCGCGAGGAACGTGAGCGCGAGTATCGGGAGGCGGAAGAGAAAAGGCTACTCGAGCTACGGCGTCGAGAAGAGGAAGCCGCCCGGGCTCGCGCACTCATCCATGCGGCAGATCAATGGGAAACTGCTCAAACCATTCGGCGCTACCTAATGCAAGTGCGTGGGTCACTGGAGCATCGGCCCGATGTTCCGCTCGAGATGCGAGAGTGGCTCAAGTGGGCCCAGGAGTTTGTGGATCGAATTGATCCGTTGTTGCCGGAACCTTCAATACCTGTCGACCCTCAGCCGCCGGACCGATCGCGCTACGGTTGGTAGACGACACTTCACACTCTCTCAAAATGACGACTCTTCTCAGTAAGCCACTGTCACGAGAGGTTCTGTTGGACGGACTGCCGTTCAAGGTGGTGATCTCACCGACTGGCGTTCGCCTTAGCAGGAAGGGGACTCGTAAGGCGACGGAAGTAGGGTGGGATAATGTTCTCGCGTTGGGCGAATCGGTCCCGCGCCGGATGCACAAAGCCGTCGAAGGCCCGCCATCAGATCTGCCCGAAGCGGTCGCGGCAGATGCGGCAAAACAAATCCGTGCTGCCCGAGATGCGCTCACTCGTGCGTCCGAGGCTTTGAGCCGTGCTGGAGATCTTCCTGCTTCGGTTCTCACCACGCTCGACCCAGATCCGGTTTACGGTCGCGTTGAGCATCACTCCGATTGGTTTATTGAGCCCCTTCTCACAGCGGACGAACTTGCCTCGATTCTTCGGATGTCCAGGCGAACCGTTGCAACCCTGTCCGTTCCGTCTCTGCTAATCGGAGGCGAACGACGATACCGGCAGTCCGAGGTTCGGCGCTTTCTCGCTGAGCAAGAGACTACCAGATTCTCGTCACTTCGGTCGCGTTGAAAGCCGTGCGAGCAACCGGCAGCTACTCAAACGTCGGGCGGGGCGGTGCAAACGTGGTTCAATATTCCCCCACACACCGGCAAGCCGGCCAGACGCGTTCGCCGGCTCGGCACGGGCATGCCGCCCTCACGTCCCCGCCTCGTTCAGCATCCCCGCCAGCGTCGTAAATATGCTGTCGCCCTTCGACCCATCCGGGTCCGCCACGTTCGCCTGCGCCGCGAGCACCGACGTGTCCATCGGCCCCGCCCAAAGGCGTTGTATCCGCCCGTAACCCCCCTGCTCCAGCAGGTCGCGCACCACGTCGAACGCCGACACCGGACGGCCCAGACGCACCCACTCGCCGTCGAGCGGCTGGCTCGCCACCGGCGCCGGCACGCGCAGCTTGGCCGCCATCAGTGCGCGACGGAAATTGCGCACGCGTGTGCTGTAGCCGTTCGTGATCTGGCGGTCGTAGCTCGCGATCGCGGCGCTGCCGTCGAACGTCATACCGCGGCGGCGGAAATGCGTGGCACCAACCAGGGTCCACACGTCGTCGACGATCACCGACGTCGTGCGGATGTACGCGGGACGGCCGGGAAAGCCGACGGGGTGGAAGAGCAGTACGCGATCCTTTGCGGCGGTGCGCAGCGCGGTGTATGCCTCGAGCCGAGCCGCGTAGTGCTGCCGGTGGAAGGTGCGATAGTCGTCGGCGAAGTCCGACAGCCGCGGCGTGCAGATGATCACGCGCAGCGTACGGTGCGCCTCAAGGCGCGCCGCGAGCTCCGCGACGAGATCGACCTCGTGCCCCTCCGGTGCCGTCGGATCGGCGGAGCGCGCGGTCATCGCGAACTGCGGCGACTCGATGTACACGAGCTCGCGCGCCTCCGCGAACGCGCGCCGCAGCGCCCACTGCACATCACGAACGCCCTGCTTCGCCGCGAAGAACTCGCGGCGCACCTCCCGCTGCAGGCGTGGTTCGTTCGTCACGGTCACGGTGATCGACGGCGGTGACACGCCCATCGCTGTCGCGGCATTCTGGATCATCTGGTTCACCGTGTTGCCGGCAGGCGGCGGCGTGAAGCTCGACAGCCACGGTGTCTCGGTGCCCACGGCCGCGGTCTCCAGCAGCACGCCGGCGCCGGTGTTCGCGACATTGGCGGTGTCGTTCGGCACGCTGAAGTTGTTGCCATTGGACGTCGCCACCCAGCCCAGCACGGTCCCGGCATTCGACGCCGGCAGCGGGATGATGGGCTGCGCGCGCTTGAGTGCGTGCACGGCGAGGTCGTACGCGAGCGCGCCGGTCACGGAGATGCCGGGTGCATGCACGTCGGGTCCCGCGGGATTGCCGGGATTCCCGCTCTCGTGCAACGCAGACATTCCTTCCGCCGCCCATCGCGCACCGGTGAGCACGGCCTGCCAGAGCAGCGTGTCATCGGGCGGTGCGCCCGCCGGGGTGCCGGTGGCGGCGATGGTCTCGAAGCGCGCCATGGTCGGCAGGCGCGGTGCCTGCCGCGGCGATGGTTCCGCCGCGAGACTGAGGGCAAGCTCCAGCAGATTCGTGGGCGGTGTCGACGGCGGCGTCACGGTGCGCGGGATTCCGAACAGCGGGGATTCGCTGATGCCCTGCATGGAAATCGGCATGATGCCCATGACGTTAGCGGATGCCGCGCCGAAGAACGGAACGGTCGGCACGACCGCGGGGCCAGCGGCGACGGGCACCGACACGGCGCCGGTGAGGCGGCGCCGCCCCGTGCGCGGCGCCACCACGATGTCCATCGTGAGCGTCGCGGGGTTGGGCAGCGGCTGCGCAGCGCCGAGCCGGAACGGGTTGCGCAGCAGCACGCTGACGGGACCCGCACCGCTCACGATGTTCGCCCCGCCATCACCGCGCAGGAACGACGGCTCGGCGCCATTGATCGACGCAATCTCCACGAACACCTGCGGATAGACGCGCACGGTCGCACCATCGGGCGCGGCGCCTCCGGCGATGGTGACCACGACGTCGTTCGTGCCGGTGAACGCGGCGGTGACGTTTGCAGCGGAGAGTCGCACCGGTGTTGCCGTAAAGGCCGCACCGGTGTTGGGAGCCGGGAACTGCGGCCAGTGCGCCGGGGCGCCGGGAGCCGTCGGTGTGATGAGCGTCTGGTCGATGTTAGGCGACACGGCAACAATCATCGATTGCGACGGGCGCGTGAGAACGCGCGTGGCCTCCGCCAGCACATCGGGGCCGTCCGCGAGATACGTGATGTTCACCTGGTCGCGCACCACGGGCAGCAGGTCGGACGGAATGCGGCCGTCGTCCCCTGCCACGCCGGGCATCCCGGTGGTGGAGCGATTGCCCATCAGGTAGTACGGCTGGTCGACGACCATCACGCGATAGTAGCGCCGCGGGATCGCGCCGTTCGCGAGTGCGGGCACAGCGAGCGGATTCGCGGTGAGCGTGCCGTTGGTCGCGAATCCGAAGCGGAGCGTCGTCGGTCCACTCGCGCTGTTTGCGACGAGGCGGTTGCCCGCCGGCAACGACAATAGCGTCGTGAACACCACGCTCGTCTGGACCCCGGCGCCGTCGTCGGTGATGAACGACGCGCCGTTCGGCGGATTTCCATGCGGGTCCATCAGGTGCAATCGCACCTCGGCGGTGCCGAGCGCCGCGATCGCGCCGATGCCGCCGGCGCCACCGGGCGCTGCGGACACACCGCTCTGGATCAGCCCCGGCAGGCCACCGGCACCGCCCGTGAGATCGGCGAACAGTCCCGCGACGTACACCGGATCCATGGCGTAGCCGCGCGCATCGTGGAACGAGACCAGGCCGCTGGCCCCGTCGATGATCTCGTCCGCGCGATACCAGCGTGTCGCACGGAATCCTGCGGCGCCGCGCACGATCATCGCGGAGGGAATCGGCAGGATCGACGGCTGTCCAGAGGCGGCGTAGCGAAGCGTTTGGAGTGGCACAGGTGGTTCCGCTGAAGAGTGCAAGCCTCATCATTGAAACGCGCGCACGCCATCAGTCTGAAACGTTGACCGGGCTCGACTTCCTGAAGGAACAGCAGCAGCCGGGTTATTGGACCGCGGATGCGTCACTGAGCCTGACGACGGCCGACAAGCGACGTTCCGTCGGCATATTCGCGCAGAATCTGACCGACCGGACGGTGATGTCGAATACGTTTGTTGTTCCGTTCAGCACGTTCACGGTTGCCGCCCTGCGGCCACCGCGGACGCTTGGCGTGCGCCTGATCGGCCGTTTCTGACTGCCGCCGCTTCAGCCGGGGCCCATCTTCTGAAAGAATCATTTTTGTAGCTTTGCACTGCATTCAGCCCCGGGCGGTGCCACTTCTGATTGCCCTTCGCGCGCACGCCCTCAGGCTGCAAGGACCTCCTCAGGCCACGACAAGCTTGGAAGCTGAATTCTACCAGCTGAATTACGCCGGGGTGTGTTTGGGGGTGTGTTTCTTCCGGCAAAGTGCGGCATGTATGTCTGGAAACTGCGGCGCCGACGCCCGATTTCCCTCTAAAGTCCGGCAGAATGTCGTAAATGGTTAGTGTATTACCCTGCTTCGGGAGCAGGCGGTCGCTGGTTCAAATTCAGTCGCCCCGACTGATCTTCTGCACTCCATCGTCTTGTGGCGGTGGAGTTTTTTTTCCACTCAAACGAGGCGTGCTGATTTACCTGACAACCCTCGACGCGCAAGGCATGCGCGATCTCCGAGCCGGAGGCCTCTCTCACGGTTGCCGCGCATCAGAATCTGCTTCAAGTGCAGGACCGAGGTCTCGTGGGCAAAACTTGACTTAGTCCATTAGTTTAGTCCTATTTAAAACTGCATGAAGACCACAATGTCCTCCACGTATAACGTCCACGAGGCGAAAACCCACCTGTCCAGGCTTCTCGAGCGCGCCTCCGGCGGCGAGGAGATCATCATCGCGAAAGCGGGGGTACCGGTCGCCCGTCTCGTGCCGATCGTTCTGCCGTCCCGAAATCGGGTGCTCGGCACTGAGAAAGGACTCATCGTCATCGCTCCTGACTTCGACGCCGAGTTACCGGAAGACAGTCTGGCCTCCTTCGAAACGTGAGGGTTCTGCTCGACACGCAGGTCTGGCTGTGGATGCTGGCGTCCCCTGAACGGCTGTCCAGAAAGAGCCGGACGCTCGTCGCCTCGGCCGGCACGGAACTGGTTCTATCCGCCGCGAGCGCATGGGAGATCGCAATCAAGCACGGCCTCGGCAAGCTTCAGCTCCCCGAGGCGCCCGGAATCTACATCCCGCGGTTGATGGAATCGACCGGCATCTCCCCCCTCCCCGTGCACCACCGCCACGCACTCCACGTTGCCACCCTTCCGCAGCACCACCGCGACCCATTCGATCGACTATTGGTGGCGCAGGCGCAGCTCGAGCAACTGCCGATTTTGACCGCCGACAGGAGCTTTCGGCTCTACGATGTCAAGGTACTCCCTGCCGCGTGAGGGACGCAGAACCGGATCGGCGAATCCGCGGCAGGCCTGCGCTTATTGAAAAAGGCTGCTTTCAGAGGTTGGCCGCCGGCGAAGAATGTATCCGCCTTTTGAGTTCGCGGTCGTGGCTGAACGCAAGAAAAAACACGCTTGCGATAGCGGTGATCATCACCCCCCAGACCGCCACCGGCAACGAGCTTTCACCGGTTGTCGCCACCATATAGTTGCCAGTCTGTATAGCAACGAAGACTACTGAGATGGCGATGGAAATCTGCGCGAGATTGCAACGCACGCTCTCGACAAGTTCCGCCTGCTCGGCGTCGGGAAGGGTTCGAAATTGCCTGAGCTCTTCATCGGTCAGTTTCCACGTGTCGGCCTCTGCAGCGACCGCGGCAAGGCCCCTCAAGAAAAGCGCCATTGCGACTGCAATCCCGGGCAGAAGGTACCACGCACCGCCCGACGAAGGGGTGGTCGCATCGACCCGGCCGTCGAATCCATAATGGATCGGAATACGCTCGGGTAGATGTGGGGCAACCATCACGGAGCCCGCGATGAACAGCACGAGGAGGCCCGCGTGGAACCAGTTTACCGAGCCAGAAGTAAAGAGAAAGCGCGTCGAACGCATCCTGAGCTCCGGGGGTGAGTCTTCAAACACAAACGGAACCGCTCTCGCGGCCCCGTTTGTTCGTTCGGAAGCTGAACCCTAGTACATCCCGCCCATGCCGCCCGGCGGTCCGCCCGCCGCCGCACCACTCTGCGGCTCCTTCTTCTCGACGATCAATGCTTCGGTCGTGAGGAGAAGCCCGGCGATCGACGCCGCGTTCTGCAATGCAGTCCGCGTCACCTTCGTCGGATCGATCACACCCGCCTCGACGAGATTCTCGTACTCGTCGGTGAGCGCATTGTAACCGTAGTTGTTGTCCTCGGAATTGCGAACCTTCTCGACGACGATGGAACCTTCTCCGCCGGCGTTCTGAACGATCATCCGAATCGGCTCCTCGATCGCGCGGCGAATGATGCCGACGCCGATGTGCTCGTCAGAATCCTCGAGCTTGAGCTTGTCGAGCGTCTTCTGTGCGCGGATGAATGCTACTCCGCCGCCAGCGACGATGCCCTCTTCGACAGCAGCACGCGTCGCATGCAAAGCATCCTCGACGCGAGCCTTCTTCTCCTTCATCTCGCTCTCGGTTGCCGCACCGACATTGATCACCGCAACACCGCCGGCAATCTTCGCCAGACGCTCCTGCAGCTTCTCCTTGTCGTAGTCGGACGTCGTCTTGTCGATCGCTGCCTTGATCTCCTTGATGCGCCCCTGGATCTTGTCGTCGTCGCCTCCACCATCGATGAGCGTCGTGTTGTCCTTGTCGACGACGATCCGCTTCGCGCGGCCGAGGTCGGTGACAACTGCGTTTTCGAGCTTGAAGCCGACTTCTTCGGAGATGACCTGACCGTTCGTCAGAATCGCGACGTCGGCCAGCATCGCCTTGCGGCGATCGCCGAAACCAGGCGCCTTCACCGCGCAGACGCGGAGGGTGCCACGCAGCTTGTTGACAACCAGCGTCGCCAGTGCCTCGCCTTCGATGTCTTCAGCGATGATGAGCAACGGCTTGCCGAGCTGTGCAACTTTCTCGAGGATCGGGAGAAGATCCTTCATCGATGAGATCTTCTTGTCGTGAATAAGAATCATCGCGTCCTCGAGAACAGCTTCCATCTTTTCCGGATCGCTGACGAAGTACGGCGAGAGGTATCCGCGGTCGAACTGCATTCCCTCGACCGTTTCAAGAGTGGTCTCGAGGCCCTTTGCCTCTTCAACGGTAATGACGCCGTCCTTGCCCACCTTCTCCATCGCCTCGGCGATCAGATCTCCGATTTCCTTGTCGTTGTTCGCGGAGATGGAACCGACCTGCGCAATCTCCTTCTTGCCCTGCGTCGGGACGCTCATGTTCTTGAGCTCTTCGACGACCGCGGCAACTGCCTTGTCGATGCCGCGCTTGAGGGCCATCGGGTTGACGCCGGCCGTCACATTCTTGAGGCCTTCGCGAAAGATTGCCTGCGCGAGAACGGTCGCGGTGGTGGTGCCATCGCCAGCAAGGTCGGACGTCTTGGTCGCGACTTCCTTCACCATCTGTGCGCCCATGTTCTCGAGTGGATCCGAAAGCTCGATTTCCTTCGCTACTGTGACGCCGTCCTTGGTGACGGTCGGTGCGCCGAACTTCTTGTCGATGACGACGTTCCTGCCCTTCGGTCCGAGCGTGACCTTCACCGCTTCGGCGAGCTGGTCAACGCCGCGCTTCAGTGCTGCGCGAGCGTCGGTGTTGAAGTGGAGTTCCTTGGCTGCCATGAGTGTTATTCCTTTCGTTGCGGTTAGCTGATGACCGCGAGCACGTCGGCTTCGCGGAGAATCAGGAGCTGCTCGTTATCGATCGTGACTTCGGTGCCGCTGTATTTACCGTACAGCACCTTGTCGCCGACCTTGAGCTCCATCGGGACGCGCTTGTCCTTCTCGAACCGGCCCGGGCCGACGGCGAGAACCTCGCCCTGCATCGGCTTTTCTTTTGCGGTGTCGGGAATGAACAGCCCGCCGCGCATCTGCTCGGTCTCCTCCGACGCGCGGACGACAACGCGATCCGCGAGGGGAGCTACTGTGTTGCTGGTCTGTGTGCCCATAAATGCATCCCTCCTGCCTGGAATGACTTGATGTGAAGATCAAAAACCCGTTAGCACTCTCATGAGGTGAGTGCTAACGACTGTAGTCTACCCGGTATCGGGAGGCAGTTCAACCCCTTCCAAAAAGTCGCTCGCCAGCAGGTATTCAGCCCGTCAGGATATCATATCCCAGCCGCACTCCGTGCAGCGTCAGGAAGGGGTCGACTTCGTCGAAAACCGGACAAAACGGGGCCAGTGTTACGGCCAGGCCGCCTGTCGCAATGACCAGCGGATTTGCACCTTGCCACTCGTTCCTGATGCGCACGACGATGCCTTCAACGGAATCAGCGGCGCCGTACAGCACTCCGGAGCGAATGCATTCGTCCGTCCGCGTTCCAATGACTTTCAGTGGTGGAACGAGCTCCGTTGCGGAAAGCTGCGACGTTCGTCGGAACAGGGTGTCGGCCGAAGTACCGACGCCAGGCTGAATTACGCCACCAATAAAGGCACCATCGGCGGTGATACAGTCGTAGGTTGTGGCCGTCCCCAGATCGACCACTATTGTATTCCGTTTCCGGAGCAGGCTCGCGGCAAGGGTGTTCGCGATACGGTCGGCGCCCACAGTATACGGCTCGTCGACCTCGAGACGGATCGGCAAATTGGCGCGCGCATCGATGAGTGCCGGATCGGCCTGAAAGCAATCTTTACACGCCTGCGATAACGGCTGCGTGACAGGTGGTACAACTGAGCAGATGGCGCTTCCGGTAACCTGATCAGGGGTGATCCCCCTCGCCTGGAGCAGAGACACAAGAAGAAGCGCAAACTCATCGGGGGTTCGCGAAATGTTCGTCGTCACCCGCCAGTGAGCACGAATGAAGTCGCCGTCGAACAGAGCGGCGGTGGTTTCCGTGTTTCCGACGTCGAATGCAAGGATCATAGGGGCGGGTCGAGGACAAGTGAACCGGTGCGGAATCTGGCGACTGAGTCGGCAAGTGCAACGAGCAGCTCCCCCGAGGAACTGATTCCCTGCACAGTACCACGCGCAGGTTCGATGCAATTGCGGCCACGTGCGAGGTCACGGGTGTTCCACTCCGCCAGCTCCACCTGATCAAGTTCGCCGGTCGATGCTGCGGCGGCACGCAATGCGGAAACGAGATCGATCAGCACGTCCACCCGGCGGGTACCATGATCGAGACTACCCGCGCCGGGGAGATCCATGGGAGCCAATACATTTATGCCGATGCCGATCGCGACCCACTCCAGTCGCTGGTCCCGCCATCGCGCCTCAATGAGTATTCCTCCCAGCTTGAAACGGTCAACGTAGAGGTCATTGGGCCACTTCAGGCGTACGGGTTCGGCCGTAAACCTGTCGAGAGCCCCTGCGGTAAGGAGACCGACACGGATCGACAGCACATCGATGCCCGATGCGTTAGCAGGTCGCTCGAGAAGGGTGATCCAGAGACCCGAGCCCGCCGGCGACGTCCATTTGTTCCCCGAACGACCGCGCCCCGCCGTCTGCCTGTCAGCGATAACCAGAGTGCCGGACTGCGCGCCTTCAGCGCCGAGACGGTGCGCAACATCGAGGGTTGATGTCGTCTCCTGCAACAGCTCAACCCGAGGAAGTTGGAGCAGCGCAGCAAGCTCTGGACCGGAACATCCGTCGATGGCGATCAATTCATTCAGGCTGACATAACGTGTCGGGGAGACAGCTCAGGCGCGGTAATAGATGATGCCGAGCACCACGATTCCCAGGATCACCCGGTAGAGCGCGAACACGCCGTAGCTGTGCCGGCTCACATATCGCAACAGCACTGAGATGGCGAGCCAGCTGCTGACTCCCGCGGCCAGCACGCCGACAATGAGCGGCGCGCTGTAACCGCCCTCGCGAATCACCTCAGGCACCTTCAGGATTATCGCTGCAGCCGTAATCGGCATGCTCATGAGGAAACTGAACACGGCCGCGCTCTGCCGGTCGAATCGAAGCACGCGGCTGGCACTGATGGTTGATCCCGATCGCGACACTCCGGGCACGAGCGCCACCACCTGCGCTGTTCCAATGATCAACGCCTCGAACCATCTCATCCCCGCCAGCGGCTTGTCCTGCGCAGAGAATCTGTCGGCGGCCCAGAGGATGATTCCCATTACGATCAGTGCACACGCCGTGAGGGCGGGAGCCCGAAACACCGTTTCCGCCTTGTCTTCGAGCAGCAGCCCGCCAATTGCACCAGGAATGGTCGCAAGAATGAGAAAGACGACACGTTTTTCTTCCACTGTCTCGACGCGTCGGTGCCTGATCATGCCGAACGCCGCACGTATCAGCGCCGCCCATTCCTTCCTGAAGAACCAGAGCACCGCCACCAGAGACCCAACGTGCAGCGCGACGTCAAAAGCCAGACCCGGATCCTGCCAGCCGAACAGAAACGGAGCAAGAGACAAGTGCGCCGAACTACTGATCGGAAGAAATTCCGTAAGACCCTGAATCAAGCCGAGCACGAGCGCCTGAAAAACTGTCATGTGACGCGACTCGCAAGCGAGGTGATGTAAAGATGCTCATACTGGCTGACGATCTGGTCGAGTGAGAAGCGCTCCCTCGCGTCGACGATCGCGAGTTCGCTCATTTCCTTCCATTTGTCAGGGTCGCGGAGAATGGATAAAGCCGCACTCGACATGGCTTCGACGTCGCCAACTTCACATAGAAATCCCGTTTCGCCGTTGCGGACTACTTCCGGCAAACCACCAGCCCGCGTTCCGATAACCGGTACGCCTGAGGCGAGTGCTTCCAGCGCACTGAGCCCGAATGACTCGCTCTGAGTGGGCAGGAGAAACACGTCTGCAGACGCGAGCAGCGGCGCTACCACATCGAGCTTGCCAAGAAAGTAGACAGCGTTGTCGATTCCAAGTTTTCGCGCCTCATCTTCCGCCTCCGGCCGGTCGGGACCGTCGCCCACCATTACAAGGCGACTGGGAATCTCGCGGTTAACACGGTCGAAGATTCGAATCACATCGCGAACGCGTTTCACGCGCCTGAAATTCGAGATGTGCATGAGTAGCGGCCGCGACTCGCCGAGTTGATCCTTCAATGTCTGCGGATAGCGCTCGCGGTTGTAGACGGCGGGATCGATGAAGTTGTGAATCACCGCCACGTCACAGGCGGTGCATCCGAAAGCGTTGTAGGTCTCTCTTCTGAGGTATTCCGAGACAGCCGTCAGACGATCCGACTTCTCGATCGAGAACTTGGTAATCTGGTTGAACGAAGGATCCTGCCCGACAATCGTGATGTCCGTGCCATGAAGAGTCGTGATGACCTTGACGTCGCGCTTTTGTTCGCGGAGCATTTCGCGCGCAATCCACGCGCTCGTCGCGTGAGGAATCGCGTAGTGGCAATGCAACAGGTCGAGCCCGTGCGTGCGCACCACCTCGTGCATTCGCACGGCGAGGGCAAGATCGTATGGCGGGTATTCAAACAGCGGATACCGCCCAACGTCCACCTCGTGAAAAAATACGCGTGGCAGGAATGACGGCAGCCGGAATGGCTGGCGGTAGGTGATGAAATGGATCTCATGCCCTCGGGCCGCCAGCGCAATCCCCAGCTCAGTCGCGACAGCGCCAGAGCCGCCGTACGTTGGGTAACAGGTAATTCCAATCTTCAAGCCGACTCCTTCCACCAGCGTTCAATCGTAGCCGTACGATCGGAGTCGTCCGGATTCACTATCGTGATGTGCGCTGCGCCCAGTTGATGCCGAAACCATGTCCGCTGTCGCTTTGCGAACTGCCGCGTCTCAATAATGATCCGCTCACGCGCGATTGACAAATCGACCTCGCCGGTCGCGACACGCCGCATCGTGGAGTAGCCGCTTGCTTTCCATGCAGGCGCGCCCGGGTCGACCGTCGCCGCGAGCGCCCTCACTTCAGACAGCCAGCCGGCATCGATCATACGGTCCACGCGTGATTCGATCCGCGAGGAAAGGCGCACGCCTGGATCGATAATCAGATAATGAGGAGTAAAAGAGGCGATCCGCCCCTGGCTCGACTGGAGCTGGCTGAGCCGCTGGCCGGATAACAACGCAGTTTCCACCGCGCGCGCGAGCTGCACTCTGCCGAGCTGCGATTTTGCGGGGTCGAGGCACGTGCACCAGCGCCGGAGCTCGACAGTGGGCATTCCGCCCAGAAACGCTTCCAGCCTGGACCGAGCTACAGCTTCGAGCGACGGTGCCTCGAACAGAGGGTGGAACAGCGCCCTGATGTAGAACCCCGTACCTCCGACGACGAGCGGCACACTTCCACGCGCGCGTGCCTCCGGGATCCATCGCATCGCTCCGGCCGACCATAGCGCCGCCGAATATCGTTCGTTCGGATCTGCAATGTCGATGGACTCGTGCCGGACGCCGCGCCGATCGAGAGGCGAGGGCTTGGCGGTGCCAATATCGAAGCCGCGGTAGATCTGGCGAGAATCAGCGCTGATGATGGTGGCGCCGTACTCAAGGGCCAGCCCCTGCGCGATTTCCGACTTCCCGGCAGCAGTTGGCCCACAGATTACGCGGATGTTATCGACGGCCAAACCGCCGGTCGATTTCGTCCCACGTGAGCTGGACGATCGTGGAGCGGCCATGCACGTCGTGTGCAGGAAGCGTGGTGTCGCGGAGCGATATGAAGAGCGCCCTCATTTCGGGAACTGACAGCTGCTCGCCCGCCTTGATCGCGCCCTTACAGGCAACTGTCGCCGCCAGGTGCTCATGCCGTGTCGCAGTGCCCGCCACTCGATCACCGGTGAGAGCATCGAGCGTTTCCCGCAGACACCGCTCGGCATCGAAGCGCCGGTGCGGCATCGGTACGCTGTTGACGATGAGGGTATTACCACCAAATCCCTCCACTTCAAACCCGATTTTTTCCAGGTATTCGCGGTTGGCATCGAACGCATCGCCCTCAGCGGGACCGAGATGAAGAGTGATTGGAAGAAGCAGACGTTGAGCCGGCGCAGCGCCACTCTCCAGACATTGCATGAATTGCTCGTACAGCACTCGTTCATGCGCGGAGTGCTGGTCGATCAAGACGAGTCCAGCCGGGTGTTCGAAAGCGAGGTAAGTGCGCCGAAACTGGAAGAGCTCGGGTATGTCGCTCCCGGCGAATGACGGACCGTCAGCAGACTGATAGGGCGATGCGGCGGCTCCTGATTGATCACTGCCCGGAACGGCCATGGCGTTATACGCATCCAACGCCTCGTCGCTGGAAGGCGAGTCCGAACCCGCAAACAATCCTCCATTGTCAGCGCGAGGCGTAGCCAGAATCGCGGAAACGTCCACCGGAAGCCCGAGAAGCGCAGAAACCGCAGGTCGATGCGACGGGAAGTGGCTTCCGCCAACCATGGCAGATGCATCGAAAGTCCCCAGAGCGCGGCGCACTGCCGTTTCAACCGCGCGCTCGAGCGGCCACCGGTCGAGAAACCTCACCTCGGCTTTCGCGGGATGCACATTCACATCCACCGAGTCCGCCGGGAGTGTGACATTGAGGAACAGCGACGGACGAAGCCCTGCGGAAATAGTCGATCTGTACGCCGCTTCGGCGGCGCGTACGATACCGATATCCCGGATGGCGCGGCCGTTCACCGACAGGAATACTCTGCGGGCGGCGGTGCCGACATCCGCGGGCCGCTCGACCAGCCCACTCACATGAACTGCGCCGCTGACATCGTCGACATCGAGCAGCGCCGCCCCGTATCGCCCACCCCAGATTCCGCCGATGCGCGCGCGCAGCGATGACACCGGCGGGAGGGCGAGCGCTGTTTTTCCATCGTGCTCGAGAGTGAAGCGGATTTTCGGACGCGTGAGCGCGATACCACCCACGACATCCACAATTGCCCGCCATTCCGAGCGCGCGCCACGGAGAAATTTTCTTCTCGCTGGAACGTTGTGAAACAGCTGCGCCACGGATACGGTCGTGCCGCGGCGCCGCGACACCGGGTTGATGCTGCCGATCGATCCTGCGGAAGCGTTGAGCGCGGTTCCGCCGTCGTCACCGGCCGATGTCTCGATGTCGAACCGCGAGATCGAAGCAATTGCGGGGAGCGCTTCTCCCCTGAATCCATAGCTTCGTACTCCAACAAGATCAGCTGCTGTTCTGATCTTGGATGTGCCATGACGGACAAGAGCAAGCTCGACGTCCGCACGCTCCATCCCGCACCCATCATCGCTCACGCGGATGAGCTTGTGCCCGCCTTCCTCGATCAGCACGTCGATGGCCGTCGCGCCGGCATCGAGCGCATTCTCTACCAGTTCCTTCACCACCGATGCCGGTCGTTCCACCACTTCGCCCGCGGCAATCTGATCGGCAACCGCCGCCGGCAGAATTTCGATTACCGGCACAGGTTACCAGTCCCGCCCGTTTGGCGGCGGCTGTGGAACGTTTCGTCGCTGCTTTCTGCCCTGTACATCCTGCTCCTCCCGCTCCATGGCGTTGAGGAGCTGCTCAGCACGCTGTTCGTCCATCCCGGGGACGGGCTGCTGCCGGTTTGATGCATTGCTGGAGCTTGCCGGCTGCGGCTGGGGCTGAGCACTTCCACCGCCACCACCACCGCCCCCACCGCCTCCCCCGCGTTTCTTCCGGCGCAGTGCTAACTCATAGTTCCACTTCGAATCCGGATCGTCCGGACGCGTCAGCAGTGCCCGTTTATATATTGCCAGCGCGCTATCGAGAGGCGCGGCGGCGGAGTCTCCGGAAAGAGCGAGGCCCTGGCGCAGGTGCACGAACCCGGCGTTGAAGATCGCACGGTGGCGCAGTTCGAGGCTCCTAGTCTTCTCGGCCGCACGCTCGAGCAGCGGCAATGCGGCCAACGCCGAATCGCGCTTCTGTATGAGCGCCGTTCCGCGATTGTAGGATTCTGTTGCGGCGCGCTCTTTCATGTCACCGCTGACGCAACTGGTTGCGATAGTCAGTGCCGCGGTGCTGATCGTCCGAGCTACACGCCTGCGCCCCCGACGAGCGAGGAGAAAGGTGTCAAGAAGGAGCAGGAGGAGCGCGGGTCCAAGGAACCACTGGAATCGCGGCGCAAGATTGCTTCCGCGGGACATCGAGCGCTGTTCGGTACGCAATTGCGCCAGGGCCTTCCGCACAGTTGCCGCGCGATTGGGATCGGAGGGAGGCACAAACACGCCACGGCCGGCATCCGCCGCAGCCTGCAACAACCCCGGGCTGTACTGAGATATCACGACGCTGCCCGCCGCATCGCGCTTCGGCCGGATGACACCGTTCATGGTTTCAGGAATCGTGGCCCCGCTTTCGGTACCGAATCCCGCCGTGATCACGGTAATGCCCAAACCGGCGGCGCGTCTGGCTTCGTTCACCACTTCCTCGGCCGGCTCGAATCCCTCGCCATCACTCATCAGCACAATCGCTCGTTCGGCTTCCGACCTGGAGATCGACAAGAGATTTGCCGACTGCCGGATTGCCCCGGAGATGGAGCTGCCGGATTGTCCAACCACGGTGGGGTCCAGGTTTCGAATGAACAGGTCGAGCGCAGCGTCGTCAACTGTAACGGGGCTCAGCACGTAGCTCCGTCCCGCGAACGCGATCAACGCGAAGCCGTCGTTCGGCGAGAGCGAGCGCAACTGCATCACAATTTCCTTCATTTTGGTGAGTCGGTCCGGAGACTCGTCGTGGGCAAGCATCGAGGACGATGCATCGAGCGCAAGCACGATGTCTATGCCCGCCTGCCTGACCACCGTTCGTTCAACGCCCCACCGGGGTCCCGCGAAGGCGATGCCGATCAGCATCGCTGCGAGGCCCAGGCGTATCGGCTGCCAGCCGGAAGCGCCAAGTGACATTGGCGCCAGTCGCGAGATCATTGCGGGCGCGCCCAGCCTTGCGAGCCGCCGGTCGCGGACGGCACGCGTCTGGCGGAGCATCCATACCGTGGCGAGGGGAAGCAAAACCACGAGTGTGAGTGCCCACGGCCATGCGAAATACCGAAAGCCCAACAGCGCGTTGTCCATCAGGGTAACGGCGCCTTCCACGCCGTCAGCGCCAGCTCCATCATCAGCGCAAGCAGCGCCAGACCAAGAGCCCATCGGTAGAGCTCGGTGTATCGAACATATGAGCTGGTTTGCAACGGAACTCGTTCCAGACGATTGATCTGTGAATAGATCTGATCGAGGGCTGCTGCATCACGAGCGCGAAAATATCTGCCCCCGGTGAGACGCGCGATGCTCGTGAGCAACGCCTCGTCAATCCGAACCGGCTGGTTCTCAAAACGAAGACCAAATACATCCCGGCCAACCGGAACGGGCGCTACACCTTCGGTGCCCACACCGATTCCGTAGATGCGAATGCCATAGACCGCTGCCGCGCGTGCTGCAGAAAGCGGGTCGATGGCACCGCGGTTGTTCACTCCGTCAGTGACGATGATCATCACTCTGGAATTACCGGGAGCGTCCCGCAACCTGTTGGCCGCAGTGGCGATGCCGAGGCCGATTGCGGTGCCGTCTTCGAGCTGGCCTGCCTGCAGATTCTGAATCGACTGCAGGATCACCGAGTGCTCGGTGGTGAGCGGCACCTGAGTGAGTGCTTCTCCCGCGAATGCGACCACTCCCATCCGGTCCGATTCGCGGGCGCGCACGAATTGCATCGCCTTTGCCTTTGCGACTTCGAGCCGGTTTGGCTGGAAATCCTGAGCCAGCATCGAGCTCGAAAGATCGAGCGCGAGCACGATGTTGATGCCCGAGCTCGTCTTGTTTTCGAGCCGCGCGCCGGCCCTTGGCCGCGCGAATGCGACGACGCTAAGCGCCAATGCGACGTTGCGCAGAATGAAGATAGCGCGGGCTATTCCGCGTCCAGCGCGCGGGCCACGGGCAAGCACGCTCGTGCGCGAAAAATGATCGCAGCCTCCGAGCGCTTGCGTCGCGCCGCCCACCACAGCGGCAGGAGCAGCAACAGCAGGAGCGCCCATGGCAACTGGAATTCCAGCCCGCCGAGTCTGTTCAGGCGGCCCGCTTTTCGGCAAGCCGCTGCACTTCCGCTTCCCGCCTCACCAGTTCCGCTTCGACCGTTCGGACAAGTTGTCGTGCGGACGAGCCCGTTGCTGAGGCTTCATCGCGGTCTGGACGGTGGCCCGCAAATTTCACGAGGTCCGCTGTCCATAGCATCCCGCCCATCTCCGGGTTCAGTCCCCCAATCCTCCCCGCCGCGGCAACGAGCTCGGAAGATGTTTGCGAAAGCTCAATTTCCGGAATCCGTAACGCGAGATAAGCGCGCATTGTGTCAACCATCATTGCGACGTGGCGACCGCCTTCGCCGGCGGCAATCAGATTCAACGAGTCGATGCGCAAGAATTCAAGCTCGGCGGCGGCGAACGGGTCAGCGGGTTCGTTGCGACGACGACGATACACTTGCCACAACCACCAGCCGAGGCCGGCGAGCATCACGAGCACAAAAAGAATCAGCCAGGGGAGTCTGCTGAAAGGCTCAATCGGAATGAGCGCGCGCGGAGGTTTGGGCGCCCTCTGAGCAGAATCCACAGGAAGTACGGACCTGACCTGGACACGATACCGGGCAAGCGACACGTAACCGGTCTTGCCGTTATGCCTGGCTACGATGTGACCGAGCATCAGCGACTGCGGGCCTGTGTCCCACGCAATCATGCGGTACGCCGCCGTGCGAATTCCGGCTCCTGCACCAGCCTCGCTGGCAAATACAGGCTTACCGACAATCTGCGTTGTTGTGGGCGAAGCCGCCGACGAATCGGTGGTCGCAGGAAATTCGATGGTTGCGCCTGCCGGTCCCTGCAATCTCATGAAGACGATGAACCGCTGCCCAATGGTCACTGTGTTGGGGATCACTCTCACGCCGAGCCGAAGCGGAATCGGTACCAGACCGGGCGGTGCAGGCAGCACCGTCTGCAGCAGCATCGCGAAAACAATCAAGCTCATCGCCGCCGGGCCTGCGTTTCGCGTGACCGGAAAAAACGGAGCAGCGGCTCGATATAATTGCCATCAGTGCGTACCGGCACTTCATCGATGGCAAGACGACGCAACAGACTTCGTCGTGCATTGCGCTCCTGGCTTACTTGTGCATCGTACGCACCACGCACATCGGGCGAGCTGGTATCTATCTCGAGCGTAATGCCGGTTTCCGGATCGACGAAACGCGCGAGTCCAATGTCGGGAAGCTGACTCTCACTCGGGTCTTCGACCGTCACCGCGACCACGTCATGCCGCTGCGCGAGAATCTTGAGCGGGCGCTCGACATCAGGAGCGACAAAATCTGAAATCAGGAATACAATCGTCTTCTGCTTCAGCGTTTTCGCCAGATGATCGATCATCGCCGCGATGTCGGTCCCCCTGCCCACAGGCTCGAAGGTCAGAAGATCTCTGAGAATCCTCAGCACGTGTTTCCGTCCCTTCCGTGGCGGCACGACATATTCGATGCGGTCTGTAAACAGGACAACGCCAACGCGGTCGTTGTTGCGGACAGCCGACATCGCGATGACCGCCGCCAATTCGGACGCGAGCTCACTCTTGAACCGCTTCACTGTCCCGAATCGATTCGAACCGGAAAGATCGACCGCCAGCATCACGGTCAGCTCGCGTTCCTCGATGTATCGCTTCACGAATGGACGTCTCATGCGCGCCGTGACGTTCCAGTCGATGGTCCGAACTTCGTCACCAGGCTGGTATTCGCGTACCTCCGAAAACTCCATACCCTGCCCCTTGAACACGCTTCGGTATTCGCCGGTAAAAACCGAGTTCACGAGGCCGCGGGTCCTCAGCTCGAGGAGTTTGACCTGTCGGAGAATCTCCGGGGGAACGCCGACTGACGTGCCGCCTGCAATCACGGCGCCTGCACAGTGGCCAGAATGCGCGTGACGATGGCGTCACTGGTAATCTCTTCCGCTTCCGCCTCATACGTAGTCAGCACGCGGTGGCGGAGCACGTCAGGAGCGATTGCCTTGACGTCGTCAGGGGTAACGAAAGCCCGCTGGCGCAAAAAGGCGTGCGCACGCGAAGCCTGCGCAAGGGCCAGTGTGGCGCGGGGGCTTGCACCGAACTCGATGAGCGGTTTCAAATCCTTGAGCCCCGCCTCTGCCGGATAGCGTGTTGCGTGAACGATCGACACTATGTAGTCGACGATACGTTCGTCCATGTACAACTCGGTGATGCGTTGGCGGGCCGCCATGATCGTTTCCGGGCTGGCAACCTGCCGCACCGCTATCGAAGCTCCGCCGGCCATCCTGCGCAGGATCTCCTTTTCTTCGTCACGCGTTGGATAGCCGACGTGCAGCTTCAGCATGAACCGGTCTACCTGAGCTTCAGGCAGCGGATACGTGCCTTCCTGCTCGATCGGATTCTGGGTGGCCAGCACCAGGAACGGCTCGTCGAGCTTGAAAGTCGTGCCACCGATCGTGACCTGTTTTTCCTGCATTGCCTCCAGCAGCGCCGCCTGGACTTTAGCCGGGGCGCGGTTGATCTCATCGGCGAGAATGATATTCGCGAAGATCGGCCCGCGTTTTACGCTAAACTGACCATTCGACTGATCATAGACCTGTGTGCCGAGAATGTCGGCAGGCAGCAGATCCGGCGTGAACTGGATTCGCTGAAACGAAGTGTTGATCGTTTCGGCAAGGGTACGCACGGCCAGCGTCTTGGCCAGGCCAGGCACGCCTTCGAGCAGGACATGGCCGCCTGTCAGAATGCTGATGACAAGCCGCTCCACCATGTAGTCCTGTCCCACGATGCGGCGACCGACCTGATCGACCACACTGTGAATCATGCTGGTGTCCGCGGACGGCTGGACCTGTGTTGCCACGTGCATCTCCTTTGACGTTGTCGGCGCGGCCGCCGGAAATCCTGTTTTTACGCGCCTATTGTACGATCGCCATGATGATATCCCGTTCGCGGCCGCTAAGTGGCCGGGTCGCTCCCTGCGGCAGCTGGCCGATGGCAACCGGGCCGAATCTGATCCGGACAAGTCGTTCGACGGCGAGGTCGAGAGCAGTGCAAAACCGTCGAATCTCCCGGGTGCGACCCTCCGCAATCGTCAACTCGAGCTCCCAGAGCCCGCGACTGAGATTGTGCGCGGTAATGTCGAGAGGTTTTACCCATCCGTCGTCCAGTTCCACGCCGTCGCGGCCGGCACGCACGGCGGCGGGACCATCGCCGCGAACCGTTGCAACGTACGTGCGCTCGACTTCACTGCTCGGATGAGTGAGTTTGTGGGCCGCTTCACCGTCAGTCGTCATTAGCAGCACCCCTTCAGTCATGTAGTCGAGGCGTCCGACATATGTCAGACCCGGGCGAGGCGGGACCAGATCAAAAACCGTCCGGCGGCCCCCCGGGTCCGATCGCGTCGTAAGAACCCCGGGCGGTTTGTTCAGCACGATCCAGTGGTAGCCCGCGGGCCGTTCGATGGGATTGCCGTCGAGCGTGATTTCATCGCGTTCGGGATCGACACTCTGCCCCGTGATCGCCACGGTTCCATTGATTCGTATTCGACCCTCGGCGACGAGCTGTTCCGCATGTCTGCGGGATGCGACGCCGGCCCGCGCAAGCGCTCGCTGTATTCTCATGACTTCCGACATCAGCGGGCAGTCTCGAAGTAAGGCGAACCGGCGTCGGCCGCTTCCTGCTCCAGAGCGGGCGGCAGATTTTCGATCGAGGGCACAGGCGCGTTGGGATCTCTGAGCGCGACAGCCAGCTCATCGGCGCGCGGCAGTTCGCCGAGGTGCCGCAGCGCAAATTGTTCGAGGAACAGTGGAGTAGTGCCGTATAACAGGGGGCGCCCCATCCCTTCCCCGCGTCCAACGACCTCGATCAGCTCGCGCTCGTGCAGCGACTTGAGCATCTGGCCGCAACCTACTCCTCGAATCTCTTCGATCTCGGCGCGCCCCAGCGGCTGACGGTAGGCCACGATCGCAAGCGTTTCAAGTGCGGCAGCGGACAACCTCTGCGGCCGGGCGGCAAGCTGGGCGCGCTCGATAGTCTCGGTGTACTCGGGCCTCGTAAGTATTTGCCAGCCGCCGCCAACTTCGACCAGCTCCACTCCGTGACCATCGTCGTCGTAGTGATCGCGCAACTCTGCGAGCGCTTCTGTGATGTCGCTGTCCGACGTAGCCAGGTCGAGACCCATTGACTTTATGTCAGAGAGCGGGACTGGTCGGGCGCTCGAGAAAAGCGCGGCTTCAAGCAGCCTGGCTAGCGGCGTCACGGGAAATTTCAACAGGTGCGAAGGGGCGGAGCTGAGCGAGCTTGAGCTCGCCCAGTTTCGCGAGCTCGAGCAACGCCAGAAGTACGGACAGGATCTGCCACGGTTCAGCATCGCTTGCAATGACGTCTCGCCAACGTGCGCGAGCGCGCAGCGCCAGTACCGCTCGCACTGTGGCGATTGCGCCGCTCACGTCGGTCGTCCGCGGCACGACGTCATGGATTCCCGGCTGTCTTGCGGCGCGAAGGACACGGTCGACCGCAGCCAGTAACTCCGGCAGGGAGAGCGAAAGCGCAGCCGCCGGAGCGGAGATCGCGAAGTTGCGCGGCAGGTATGCACGTGCGAACTGATTGCGACGCTCATCGCTTCGTCGCTCCAGAATGTCCACCACTTCGCGAACCTGCTGGTATTCCAGAAGCCTGCGCACCAGCTCCGCCCGCGGATCTTCCCACGCGTCGTCACCCTCACGACGCGGCAGAAGCATCTGGGCTTTGATACGGACGAGCCGCGCTGCCATTTCGAGATAATCGGCGGCTTCATCCAGCGCGAGAGACGAGATCCGCGACAGGAACTGCTCGGCAATTCGCGCCACGGGAATGTCCTCGATGTCGATCTGCTCGTCGCGGATGAGCGAAAGCAGCAGATCCAGCGGACCCGAAAACTGTGTCAATTCGACGACAAACACTTCGCCGTCGCGAAAGCGGCTGGCGCCTACATCGTCCATTGGCTGGGCAGGATGTAAGGAAAGAGCAGGCCACGCAAAATGCCGGTAAGCGCAAAGACCGGTGCGAACCATATGTACAACAGCGGGCGGGCGAACGACAGCAACAGGAAAAGAACGATCAAGCCGTAGCGTCCGAATCGCTGATACGCCAGGCCCCACGCCGGCGGCAGAAGGTACTTCATGACGTGAGACCCATCGAGCGGCGGGATGGGAATGAGATTGAAAGCGGCAAGCACGAGATTCAGCGAGATGCCATAAGTGAGCATCAACTGAAGTATCGAGGCCCCCCCCGAAAGAGCGGGAGCAGCCTTCCCAACGAAATACAGCAAAATGGAGAGCGGAACGCAGAGGAATGCGATGACGACGTTGGTGGACACGCCGGCCAGCGACACGATAATGTCGCCCTTCTTGTAGTTTCTGTAATTCCGAGGATTGACGGGTACCGGCTTTGCACCACCAAAGATCACTCCGCCCAGCAGGAACGTCATGAGGGGAAGGAGGATCGTCATGAACGGGTCGATGTGCTTGACAGGATTCCACGTCAGCCGACCGAGCTGGGAGGCAGTGGCGTCTCCGTTTCGCAATGCGGCATAGCCATGCGCGTACTCATGCGCGACCATGGAGAACAGCAGTACCGGCGCGATGAGAATGAAATTCTGGATCTGATTCAAGGTGTCTCTGACGATTGGCCGGAAGGCGCGGCTCGCGCGCTGTGCAACTTAGCCGATGCTCGCTGTTGGCGGCAGAGCGGAAAGGCGATCAGCCAGTCAGTAGTCGGTTACATGGATTTGGCAGGCAATCGGAAGCTCCTCGGCAAGACTGCGGAAAAAGGACTGTGCGGATCCAGGACCAAATGCCATCGACGATTGGCGACTAATAGCGGATCCAGGACCAACGGCAATCGACGATCGGCGGCTAATTGCGGATTGCGGGTCGTGAAATTGACAGCTGTCTGTGGAGGCTGCAACGCAGGAGCTTCGGCCCCGAGCCGGTACGTCGGGGGGTGAAACGGTTTCTGAGCCGCGGATCGGGTGAGTGGCTGACGCGAGGTATGAGCAGCTTCTCGGGATGGTACATGACGACCCTGTGTCTGCCGAGACCTCGCACCACCCGCTCACCCAAATGCTATTGTTTCAAGTCGCGGCCGAGCTTGTCCGAAGGCGGCGTACTCCCGCGTTCCCGTCTGCAAGTTTTCAGTCCGTAATTAGTCGTCGATCGTCGATGGCCGTTGGTCCTGGATCCAAAACCAGTCCGTAATCCAAAAAGTCCTTAATCCGCGATCCTGATCTGAAAAATCCTGTGTCTTGCGCCGAACTGCCCCAACAGCCGACGCCCGGTAGTGGGTCAGGTATGGGGCCAAAAGCCAGGCTGAGGACACGCCGTCCGCTGA